>JACPBU010000178.1 GCA_016180165.1 Candidatus Woesearchaeota archaeon
CTAAGAGCCAAAACAAGAAACACCAATAAAAAATTTATTTTCTTCATTACCTTACCTTCTTTTACCAACTATCTATGTCCTTTGCTCTATTCACGAAAAAAGTTTCCAGCTCAGAACTGTCTTTGTGTTTGGGGCTCCAAGCCATGTTCCCCCCATTGCAGCTATATTCTTTTCGACTGTTACCACACAAAGGGTCTGCCCGGAGATCAAATCAGCGTATGATGACAGCTTATCATTTGAAGGTTTGCAATCTTCAAAGATAATACCTTCTATACTTTTATCGACTGTCCAGATCGTTGATGCAGGGCTCAAGGCCTTTATGAATGGATAGCCCTGAGTATCTGAGTACAAATAAATCTTGACATCGTGTTCCGGCACATCCAAGAGAAAAATCTTTTTTTGGCTAAAATCGATGTAGGTATTTCCAAGCAATCCAATCGCTTTTGATCCATCGGCCAAAACAATATGCTCCTGGGCAACTGTCTCTTTTGGGGGGGCCGTGGTGCTGCATCTTCCCCCTTCACATCCGAACGGGCATTCATCAACTTTGGTAAACTTACAGCTGCTTAACTGGTATCCTATCCTTTTCTTATCGAGACAAGTCCAAACAGGAGTACAAGATGGTGAGGATTTGGAAGATCCATCTTTTTCCACCGCAGAATTTTTTTCTTCAGTTGGGCTGTCAAGTCCGGCTTGTGGAGCTTCCTGGGGTTTTGTGCCTGGCACCGAGACGGATGATCCTGGAACACAGCCTCCCTCGATGCAGCCGCTGGGGCACGGGGATTCCTGCTCAAAGGAACAGGAGGATGTCCTTAAGGCCTTGGTAAACTCATTCTTACACATCCACTTTTCTTCACATTGGGCACCTTCATCTGCGGCTATGGTGCTGGCCTGGTCGGGAAGAGTATCGCGAGGAGCCTGTTTTGCGCATCCTGACACTATTATCAATAGCAAGAGAGCTGTAATCAAAAGTGAATCCAGAAGAAACCTCATTTTCATCTTACCAAGCACCTTACCTCTCCTCAGGTTTGCAGTTATATAAATCTTTGTAATTTGCGTATAAATATGCTGAACCATAATTATTGCACAGTTACAAATAAGCAGAAGTAATAGGCAGAACATATCCGTTCTGAAAAAACACCACCACAGACGGCAGATGGTCAAAAGCAACACGGGTTGATTTTGCCCTTAACGGCACCCCGAAGGGGTCATCCCAGCCGTTTCTGCGTCAGTTGTGGTGTTTTTTCGCAGGAAACAATCCAGCTATGGCGGAGACAGGGAGAGGGTTGTTCCTTCGGATACCCTCCGTAGGGCAAAATCTCAAAGAGATTTTGACTGTCTCCCGCCGTGGTTGGCTGGATTGGTTCCTTTCCTTAAACCGTCATTTACATTACTTAAAAAATACGAAAGTGCAAAATTAGCGGTTTAGGTCAAATTTGCGTTAAATCAATCTTCCTTTGGGGAGGTCCTGTCTTGGGCTAGGCTCAAATTGCTGCCTTTTATTGGATGCAGGTGCTACCAATAGTTTTAAATAAGGCATACTTTTTTCATCGTTATGGCTTTGACGATTGAAGAGCTGTCTGTCTTCTGCAAGAAAAAGGGCTTTGTTTTTGCCAACAGTGAGATTTACGGGGGGATTGCAGGGTTCTGGGATTACGGGCCTTTGGGAGTTGAGCTTTTCAATAACCTCAAGAGGCATTGGTGGAAGTTTTTTGTGCAGGACAGGGAAAACATGGTGGGGATCGATGCAAGCATCATCTCGCACCCGAAGGTCTGGAAAGCTTCAGGGCATATTGCGCATTTCAGCGATGTCTCTGTGCAATGCAAAAAGTGCAAAAAATACAACAAGGTCGATAAGGCAGGCCTCGGAAAAGCAAAATGCTCATTTTGCCAGGGGGAGCTCATCACGGAGACCGCAAAAGACCTCAACCTTATGTTTCAGACCTCAGTAGGGCCGGTAGCGGAATTATCCCAGGCTGGCTTCCTTCGGCCGGAGACTGCTCAGGCAATGTTCCTCAACTTCAGGCTTATCGCCGAAACATCGAGGGTGAAGCTTCCCTTTGGGATCGCACAAATCGGCAAGTGCTTCCGGAATGAAATCGCGCCGAGGGATTTTCTTTTCCGGGACAGAGAGTTTACCATCGGGGAATTTGAATTCTTCCTCCATCCAGAGAAAACGAAGTGCCCCATCCTGGGGAAAAAGCATCTTCAGACAGCATTACGGCTTTTGGATGCACAGAGCCAGGAGGAAGGGAAAGAGCGCCTTCAGGCTACTTCCATCGGCCAGATGCTCAAAGAAAACAGGTTGAATGAATGGCATGGTTTCTGGCTTGCCGAGCAGCTGCTGTGGTTCCATGAAGTCGGATTGGGTGACGGCATCAAAGTCCGGGAGCATATGCGCAATGAGCTCAGCCATTATTCTTCTGC
>JACPBU010000140.1 GCA_016180165.1 Candidatus Woesearchaeota archaeon
TAACCATGAGCCGCGCTTCGCAGACGTATTATTATTTCCATGACGGCCTAGGGTCAGTCACAGACCTTGCCAAATCCACAGGGGAACTGGTGGAAAGTTACAGTTACGACGTATACGGCGCACCTTCTTCCTCATCCACCGTCGGTAATCCGTACCTATTTACAGGAAGGGAGTATGACCAGGAAACAGGACTGTACTACTATAGAGCGCGGTATTATGCGCCTTCGATTGGAAGGTTCCTGCAGAGAGACCCTTTAAAATACCTTCCCGATATTAATTTTTATCGGTATGTTTATAACAATCCTACAAATTGGATTGATCCTTTGGGTCTCGAGGCCAAAAACCCTCTTCGTGCTCCACGCGTTATGTCCGGTTTGAGTGACATGACTCCTTTCTTGGAGCGCATTGATGACTTGCTGTTTCCTTCGGCCTTTGCAGGGGAGCCGGGGGAACCGACGGCGCGCAAACCTATATTTAAGGGTACCGAAAAATATAGCGTTGGCTATGGTCTTAGGGACGAAATACTTATAGCTGGTGGAGCTGGATTGGCTGTTGTAGGAGTTGGACTGAAGTCACCATTGTTAACTTTCATAGGTGGTGGCCTCGCCTTGTTTGGGGTTTACAGCAAGATTGAGGGAATTATTAGGTTACCTGAAACGGCACAAAAGACCGCTGAAAGAATTTACGAACAGACGGGTCTGAAAGAGCACTATGAAGAGATAGATCGCATTGGTGTTGAATTGGACAAAACTTTAAGGAGGTAAAATGAACTTGTCATTTCTTGAAAAAATGTTACTAAGGAGCGCCTTGAAAGAGGAAAGCCTACTCATGAAAATTTCTGCGTGGATTGTAATTGTTCTATTCGCTTGCCTTGCCGTAGTGTGTTTTTATCTCTTTGTTTCAACTAAAGAAAGGTCATTCTTTTCGAACGCACTGTTGTTCACTGGCGCGATTTTTGCAATTTTTATAATCCGGTCATATCAAAGTTTGGTAAGAAAAATTCATAAGTAGTAAGAGAAAAAAATAGGGGTCGTTTCCATTTTTAAACCACCTAACTACAACTCTCCCTTGCCCCTCGGTCTCGACTCTTCCATCTTCTTCTGCCCACACCTGCCTTGGGACAGTCCCTATCTACGACCCTGTCGGGAACCGCCTGACAGAAGGGGAACCGAAGGGGGATTGTAACTCCGTTTGGTAAGGAAAGTTAGAGACGAAATTTCTCACAACCTATTGAAAATGTTAGTGATTTGTGATATACTAACATTGTGGTTAGAAACACAAAAGCATTCAGAAAATTCGAGCGTAACCTTCACTCGCAAGAAAAACTTTCCTATCCGGAAGCGCTGAAACTCTTTAACGCCCTTTACAAAGAAGCTCGCGCCTTCAAGGTCTTTTCCTCCAAGAGTCCCCTTCAAGGATTAGAAGGAACCTTCCGCATTGCCCGATTCCTCAATTCTTTGACTGTTCATGATTGAAACACTCCTCAAGGGGCTCGCGAAATCGCTCAGGCATTATAAAATTCCCTATATGATTGTCGGAGGCCAAGCCGTCCTCCTTTACGGCTCTCCGAGATTGACCCGCGACGTCGACGTCACCTTGGGGGTCGATACGGATGCGTACGAAAAAGTAGCGGCTGTGGTGGAAGCGCTGGGTCTCAAGATACTGCCGAAGGAGCCGAAGCGTTTTGTCTTGGAAACCAAGGTTCTTCCAACGGAAGATGTTCAATCGAAGTTTCGTGTCGATTTCATCTTCTCCAGTACCCCCTATGAACGACAGGCGATTCGAAGGGCTAAACGGGTACCCGTTAAAGGTTCTATTGTCTACTTTGCCTCTTTAGAAGACCTCATCATCCACAAGATCTTTGCCGGAAGAGCCGTCGATTTGGAAGATGTAAGGGTGCTTATGACAAAACATCACGGAAAGGTAGATATTGACTATATTCGTCGGTGGCTTAGAGCGTTTTCGAAACTGGGCGAGAAAAAAGGTCTTATTGCCAAGTTTGACCGCATTCAACGTTACCTATACGTATGATGGTTTCGGAAGAAGGTGATGAAGAGATGAGAAATATTCGACATTTCTCTATGTCTTTGGTCTTTGGTCTTTTGTCTTTGGTCCATGGACAAAGGTTTTGCGAAGCTGGTGAACTCCTTTACAGCCGGCTCACCGACGACTACTGGCAGATCTGGAGACAAAAAGAAGGGGAGGAGGCGGTCCAGCTCACCTTTTCCCCGTACGATAAGCGGTATCCCTCGATGACAGGGAGGGGAGAACTGATTTACCACACCCACAACGACCGCTGCTACCGGATGAAGGGGGGAAAAGAAGAGGAACTCCTCAAAGAACTCTGGCCTGTGCGGGATTTGGTTCCCTCTCCGGAAGGAAACCTTTTTGTCTTTTCCCGGTTCCGGACCGACC
>JACPBU010000130.1 GCA_016180165.1 Candidatus Woesearchaeota archaeon
TATCCTCGGGCTAAAGCCCGAGGCTTTAACGTTCGGCATTTTTAGTCCTTCAAAGTCGCTCTGAAGAGCGGGGCTTTAAACCCGGCGACTTTGAAGTAAAACAAATTAAGAATGAACATGAAACCCAAACTAAAAGTCTTGATAAAATCCCTGCTTCCCTTGCTCCTCATCTTCCTTGTAGCCTGCAGCGGCCTGTTCGGCAAAAGCAGCAAAGACAACCCGGTAAAGCAGAGATTCACCGGCAGAGACGGACTTGTGATGGAGTTTATCGAAAATGCGCCGCCAAAAGAAGTTTATGAGAAAAGCATTTTTCCTTTGGCTCTCCGGTTGTTTAACAGGGGTGCCTGTGATATAGGGGAGATTAAAGACAGAACAGACTGCAACTCAGCTAAAGTTCCCGGATACCTGCGGATTTCGATGGAAAAGGATTATCTTAGCCCAAGTTATAATTCAATAAAAACTCTTCTTGAAGATCCAAAAGACTCAAAAACAAAGTTTATAAATTATGATGGGCAACAAAAAATGCTGACATTTTCTTTAAAATCCAAAGATATACAGGACGTAAAGGGTGGCCAGGATATGCTGCAGATTGAAGTTGAGGCAAAGCCATTGGAAAAATTAGACCCGAAGAGCAGCCTGCGTGAAACTCCAATAACTGTAACTGCCTGCTACCCCTACAAGACAATTGCTTCGGCAGATATTTGTATTGACACAGACCCCTTTAACCTCCTTACCAAAGAAAAAGTCTGTGAAGCAAAGGACATTAAGCTTGACAGCCAGGGAGCCCCTCTCGCAGTTACAAGGATAGAAACCCAGATGATTCCAAAGAAAGGTAATACTGATATGGTTATTCCATCTTTTATTATCACTATCGAAAACAAAGGCAAGGGTGAAGTCATTTTCCCAGAAGGGAATGTGATTGAAGCCGCATGCTCTTCAAGCGCCCCCATAGACTATAAAAAGTGGTACAGGGGTTTTATAATCGTTTCCCTGACTGACCCAATAAAAACAGGTATAACCAAAGGGGAGTTAAAGTGTGATGAAGCCGTTGAGCCATCTGGCCCAAAGAGCACGTTTTCCCTAAAGAGCAACATTGACATGATTCGATGCTTCTACGAGCCAGGAATCAGCAAGGATAAAGGAGCCTATACAACTCCCCTGAATGTTGAGCTGGAATATGGCTACACTGAATCAATATCCTCAAAAATGTTTATAAAAAGGATAAGTGCAGTATCTCCAAGGCTTACCGCCCCCCCCCAGCCCATACCTGATTATCCGATTGCATAATCAAAATCCCTGCAACAATCAATCCTTCATTCGAAAAGTTTATAAAAGCGAGCACTCAAAAATAGCAAAAGGGATACCAATGAAAACCAGAAGTGGAATAACCATAGCTTTGATAGTTTCTTTGCTCATTTTGGCAGGATGCTCCGGCTCAAGGACCAGAGACCAGCAGCCCAGGGATACCCTGTTCAGGACAGGCACGGAAGGCATCGTGATGAGATTCTCTCCCCAGTCCACTCTCAGGCTGTTTGAAAAAGACGAAGCAGCTCCCGTTGAGTTTATCCTTGAAGTTAGAAACCGTGGCGCTTTTCCGCAGGGAGATGACCTTAACAATGCCAAGTTTAAAGGAGCGATATTCTTTGGTGGCTTTGACAAGAAAATTATCACCCTCCAGTCAGCTGAAGATAAAGCAAACGATGGAGGAAGCGGTCTTCTTTCCTTTGATTTCAGCAAGGCCAGTGACAAAGTTTTGGAAGGAAAAAGCCCTTTTAATCTTGACGGGGGAATAAGGCTCTACCCCCTGAAAATGTTTGTCAAGGAAGATTTGCCAGCAGGAACATCGTTCTACAACCCAAAACTGAGAGCAGCAGTTAACTACTATTATGAGACCATTGCCAGCGCCAAGCTTTGTGTTGACCCTGACCCAAGATCAACCAGGGTAAAAGACAAGCCTTGCACTTTCACTGAATCAATTGGCCTTTCCAGCCAGGGCGCCCCTGTTGCAGTAACAACTATCCAGCAGGATGCAACCTCCTCACACCTTTTGTACAAGATTTATATAAAAAATGTTGGAAGGGGCCGTATTATTGACAGGGCAGATGAGAGGTTTCTCCAAACTAACCCTTTTGAGCAGGGTTTTTCGTTTAACACTCTTGACAATGTATTTATAGGTGAGGTAAAGTTAGGCAACGTAGGATTGGAATGCCGCCCATCATCTTCAAATACTCTTAAGCTCATTGACAACACGGGGTATGTCCTTTGTCAAGTTAAAAAAGAGCAATTCCGAGATGCAGCCGAAACATTAATAAGCGTAAAGCTCGAATATGGCTATACTGATAGTGTTGAGACCTCTGTTGAGGTTCTTGAAAAGGTCGAGTTTGCAAATAAAAAGTAAAAGAAGAGGTGAAGAAAGATGAAGAAGCAGATGTTGATGGTTTTGGCCGTTTCCCTGATAGTGTTGGCCGGATGCAAAGGAGGAGGGGATGGGGGCACAAGCACCCGCTCATTTATTGGCGGCACCCAGGCGCTGGAATTCAACTTTGTCGAGGGCTCTCCCCCAAAAGAGGTCTTTGATGGAGGTAATTTTCCTTTTGACGCGACCCTGAATATCCAAAACAAGGGCGAATTTACCGTCAACAAGGAAAAGATCAATATTACCCTGAAGGGCTTTTTCCCTGGCGATTTCAACAATCCTGTTGTCAACAAGAACCCTGACGAGAATATGGAAAAATCTTTCATCGATTCTGAAGGCAACATCATTCCCGGGACAGTGACTTTCCTTACCTTCAGCAACTTTAACTTCATCAGGAAGCTGCCTGCCAACAATGAATTCAACATCAGGGCAGAGCTCTGCTATAATTACGGGACAACTGCACAGGGAGATATATGCATCCTTGATGACCTGACGCAGCAGAATGACCTTGTCTGCGTGGTCAACGAGAAGAAATCAGTGGACAGCTCATCTTCTCCCATCCAGATAGAGAACTTTGTTGAGAATGTCGCAGGAACCGACAAGGTTGGCTTTAACTTTGAGGTTGTCCAGAGGGGCTCTGGAAGGGTCGCAAAGATAGACTCCAGCTGTGATGACGAAGAGATCAACAAAGACAAAGTCTGGGTTGATATTGACACCGAGCTCCCGGGATTGACCTGCTCAGGAATTACAGACGGAAACGCAACATCGGGCTTCACCAAACTCTTTGGAGGGAAGCGCCTGATCCGATGCACCCAGGACACCAGCCTGCCGGAGATTTCAGGAAAGGACTTTGAGAAGAAGGTCACCATTAACGCAAGGTTTGACTACAAGGAGCACAAAGAGATAGGCATCCTGGTCAAGCACGCTACAGGCTGATTTTCTTTTTTCTTATTTTTTTTCCTTTTATTCTTGAGGGTATGCTGCTCTCCACGCATCCCATCATCTAACGGAGGAAACAGCCTGTAGGTCAAAGTTAGCAGAAAACCATATAATAGCAAATCACTTTAATAATCGCAAATTTGTTTACTGTGAAAAGTGATTTGCTTATCCCAGAGGGATACAAAAAATTCCAATGCAATTTTTTCGTATTAGGGAATAACCTTACGCTCATTTCAAAACATACGAAAATTAAGGTTATTTCCTATACAATCGTTAGAATCTTACCTACAGAGGATAGAGCCTGTAATGCCTTTTCTATATGAAGCATAAGCTACTGCGGGTAACGCCAGCAGAGGCAGTTCTTGTCCAGAATATAAAGCCAGGATTCCACCTTATTTTTCATCGCTTCCTGCCAGTGCGGTCTGCGCAAGCAAAGCCTCTAATTGGATAAACTCGTCGCTTCCCTCAGACAGCCTGAACTCTATCTCTCCGCAGTAGCCGATAAGCTGGAGCTTTTTTCTGTCGGGGATGCCTAAGTTCAGGACTTCTTTCTGTATCTGCTTGATGACCTCAAGCCCGGACAGCCCGTACTGGAGCATCGTATCGAGCAGCTTTTCCCTTGCTTCGATGAATTTGTTTGCGAGCGCCAGCTCCATGACCTGGCGGATTTCCTTTGGCTCAGCCACAGAAGCTAATGAATATACTTCTTCCTTAGATATGGTGCTGCCCATTGCTGCGCATCCCTGCAAGACTGTTGCAAGCCTCCTGCAATCGCCCTCAGCGACATCGATAAGCGCCTCCCGGGCATCCTGTGAGATGGTAAGCCCCTCATCATGGGCAATTTTCTCGACAAGATTCAGCATCTCTTTCTCTTCCAAAGGCTTGAACCTGAATAAGGCGCACCTGCTTTGGATAGGCTCGATGATCTTTGAAGAATAGTTGGCAGACAGGATAAACCTTGTATGCTGTGTGTAGATTTCCATCGTCCTGCGCAGCGCCTGCTGTGCTTCCCTGGTCAGCGCATCGCATTCATCCAGAAAGATGATCTTGAAAGGCACCTCGCCTATCGGCCTCGTCCTTGCAAAATCCTTGACCTTGACACGGATGACATCTATGCCGCGCTCATCTGATGCATTGAGCTCGACAAAGTGCTGATGCCAGTCATCACCATAAAGCTTCCTTGCGATGACCAATGCCAATGTCGATTTTCCGACACCTGGCGGCCCGGTAAACAGAAGATGGGGCATATTCTTTTGCTCGACAAAAGCCTTCACCCTTTTGACGATCTCCTTTTGGCCTTTGACCTCAGAAAAATCCTTAGGCCTGTATTTCTCAGTCCAGATGGCATGCTCAACCCCCATAGCTATTTGCGAATTATCTGACATTTAAATAGTTATGGTGGTGCCTTCTGTCATACTCAGGATGGAAGAATATTTCACTACTTCTTAGAAGTCATTTATAGGGAAGATTTATAAACAGATTTCGACCCCTGAGCCTGATGGATAAAGCTGCACCCCTGGAAAATTTGATAATTGTTTCTAAAGCGGATTATTTTGAAACCTACCAACGTCCAGGCCACTATCAGGCTGAAAAGTCTTCACGATTTTTAGAGCAAAAAGGATTGCTGCCATTGAGATATGGCTCTAGTCTTTTCCCGCAGTTGAATATACTGCTGTCAGCTTGCCTCTGGAGTGGCTCGATTTCAAATGGAAGCGGGGCAGGAGTCAGGACATATGGCCAATTTGTGATGGGCGCTCACCTTGATGCCTCAACTTTGGAAAGTATTACCCAAGCGACCTTGGGCCTCGAAATAGATTTTGGGCCAATTCCCGGCCGTAATGATAATTTCTATGTCTCTGGTAATGGAGCAGCTTATGCGCGATTAGTTAGTAAAATCCCAGGAGTTCCTGTTTCAGGTGGGACAAAAGAACATCCCGAAAGAAAAGATGATTTTAAAGAGATTATTCCGGATTATATCTGGCTTCTCGCAGATAGGTATAGATGGTTGACTGGCAAAGATAAGGACATTGCAAGGAAGATTCTCACGGATTTTATCAATGTGCTGTTTCAAACGAAGATGGGGGGGGATTCTGGCTCTTATTTTTTGATTCCGCTTTTTAAGACAAAAAATAAAGAGGAAGGTGAGGGATTTGGCAAGAATATTGTCAGGGTGATTTCAACAGTTTATCCTCGTATTGGTCTTTCTGAAAATTCCGTCCGCAGCAGCCGATGGGGAAAAGATGGAAACATGGGTTTTCAAATTCGCATTTGCTTTCCAGAGGAGATGGTATGGGCTGCAACAAAAAATTATGGGTTGTTTGACATCAGTCTCAATAGAGATTTCCAGCCATTGGGGCAGAATCTATCATATAAAAAGAGAAGCCCCCGATAAATAATGAAAAAACCCTTGCAAGGTTATGTTAAATAATATCCTCTTCAGCGATCACTAAGAAATCCCCCATCGCTATCACAGCAGAGAAAGGGATGAAGATATTGCCCTCTTTATCCTTCTCCAGCTCCAGTTTTGCACTGTAGGCAGTTGGGCTTTTCAGGATGATGTGGATAAGCTCCCCGGACCTTGTCTCGAAGATGATATCTCCGACTTCCCCGAATCTTTTTCCGCTCTTGGACACAACGGTTTTCCCGATTAAGTCCTTAGAAAAAATCTTGTGCTCTTGTGCTTCTGGCATGAAAAACCCCCCAATTACTGCTCATGGGTAGAAAAATGTTACCTTAAGTAGTATTTAAATTTTGTGTTTTCTCTCACTCTAATTTTTTGCCCGCCCGGTGACTAATTCTCTCATTTTCTGCTCGCTATAGCAGGTTTCTCTGATCCCGCAGGAGATGCATTTGTTCTTGTGCAGGGTGAAATCGGGCACTTTGAGAGAGCTAAGCAGCAAAGAGACCTTATTGATGAGCTCCTCAACCTCAAGCCGCATAAAAGGGTTGAATGCAAGCTGCTTCTTTTCCTTATGGTCGAGGTAATAGACAAACCCCTCCTTGATCCCCTTCTTGAAATGCTCCTCAAGCAGCAGGGCATAGCAGGTCAATTGTATCCTATGCCCGGGCCAGACTCCGTCCCGTGGTGATTTCCCCGTCTTAAGCTCGATAGGAACATAGCCCGTTTCATAAGCCTCCACCCTGTCAACAATCCCGGTTAAACCAAGTTTTTCTGATACTATCTTGAGTTCAGCGATGATTTTAGGGGTTAGCTGCTTCCAGAGCAGGCTTCCCCAAACATTGTGCTTTTGGCCAAAATGGTAGACATAGCCTGCCCGCTCATTGAACTCCTCAAAGACCAAAGGAAAGGTATCCTGGAAAAGCTGTTTCCCCGACAGCCCAAAGAGGTTGAGCCTTTGCTCATTCTCACTGATGACCTTTTGGAGGACAGCTTCACAGTTTGACTGGTAGGCGCTGCTTATCTCTTCCGAAGTCATGCCTTCAGACAGGGAACTGACAATACCTTCCTCTAGGAGAAATACCCGCTCATGCGCCGCATGCCTGATGCTTCCCTTGACAAGAGCCGGCTTCAGGGGCTCCCTCAGCCCAAATACCTTCTGGAGATCGAGCTTCCTTTCACAGTAGAGAAAACTGCTGAGGTCAGTGACGGAGAGCATAGCCACACCAGGAAAGAAGCCTCGTTTGTTTATATACCCTTCGTGTGGTGGTGGCAAGTGGCAAGTGGAGGTAAGGTGCCAATAACAACACTTCTAAGCTCATTTACATCTTATCAGTGGATACGGAAAAAATGGTTATGGGAACATAAAACTGCTCTTAATGGAGCTTAATCCACAAGAATTTAGGTGGCTGGGGATAAGAAGGGTTATGTTTAATTATTACTCGGCTTTTGGATTTTTATTTTATGAATCAAAGGCAAATTTTTCAATAGCCAAAAGCCTGCGTCATAACTTCTCCGCTCCTCGCCTTCGGCTCCGGTGCTCGACCCCACATCCAGATTTTTCCAGCTCTGAAAATGCTTTCACATTTTCGAGGAAAAAATCAGGTGGGGAAACATAACATAAGTTATGTTCAACCAGAAATCGGTGCTAATTTGTGGAAGGGGGCAGAATTTTAACTTTGATTAATTGTAAAAGGGGTTATCATTACTTTACCAATTCCTTCAGCCGTCAATATTTTTACAGAATCATAATATGACTGAGGTGACAGTTGTGCTGTAGCTACTCTACCTGTAGCCCCATATATTGGGAAATACGCACGATCAGAAATTCCATAAAGTTGATTATCCATGACTAAATGTGTTATTGTCCCGCCTATTACGAAACCCCAATCTGGAAATGGGTGGCAATGATTAGATCGCATACCTATCTTGGATAAGTAATCGTCTTCTGCAGACCGTATATTTTGATTCCTAACTCCAAAAATATCAGTAATAGACTTATTATTCCTTCTCTTTCCACCGGGAGATAATAATAATGCTAAGTGAGATTCTCCGTGGCGTTTCCATTTAGCTACCCATGTGTAAACTCTAAGAGGGTTTTCATCATCTAAACCTACATCTCCTTCTGTTATAGAAACACCACTAATCCTGCCTAATATACCCACAAGTCCTGGTGCAATATCGTTTAATGGAATCGAATTTCTAAAGGGCATATAAATGGAGATTACATCTTTACTTAAAAGCTTTTGGTTAAAATTCTGCCCCTTAATTCTGAGTCTAAATGTATCACTTCGTTCTGTATGACACGCACCGATTTCTGACTCTTCGCAACTTCATTGCTCGTCGTCTCATCTCTATCGCCCCAGCTCTGAAAACTTGTCGGTTTTCGAGGGGGCTCACGAGGTCGGGAGAACGTGACCTCCCCCCCCTAGGGCGCGTGTTTAGACCCTAGCAAGCTGCGCTCGCTCTTATTATTGCTCGAAGCGTAGGTTTACTGCCCCAAACCCGGCAAGTCCAAAACTTTAATAAGAAAGTCCAATAAAAACCAGTCATGGTTCTCTTAACGAATGTCAAAAGCAATTTTAGGCTCAAGTTCCACAAGTGGAAACCGCAATTGCTGGTGTTAGACAAAACGCTGTCGCTCCTTATTGTTATCCTGCTCGGCATCTACCGCCCGGATTATGTGATTATTGCAGCCTACCTTCTGGCAATCCCTTACATCCTCATAACCCGAAGAAAGCTGCTGTTGTCTCATTTCATCGTCTCATCCCTTATCGCCTTGGTATGGATGCTCATTGCAAAAGGCCAATACGCCTACAACCGCCCTTTTTTGGTTTTTTCCGGCATAAACCTCTACCCTTTATTTGGCTGGGCAGTTGGTTTATTCCTGATATACCTTGTCTATTCCCACTATGAGCATATCTTCTTTGAGCGTGGATTTTTAAGGCAGCTGCTCTTGTTCATCGCTTTTTATTGGCCTTTATTGCTGGCTGTAGAATCTATTGCTTACCATCTTTTTGATATCCGCAATGTGGCAGCAGCCCAGTATCCCGGCCTGCCGTTCTGTAACTGTATCCATGCCCCCCTTTGGATGCAGCTCTCCTACTTTGCCCTTGGCCCCTTGTTCTTTTCTGCCTGTTATCTGTTAGGGCTGGAAAACCCCCATTTTGCAGTCAAAAAGGATGGGAGAGGAAGTAATAAAAGAAAGTGATGTTCACCAGCGAACCATCCAAAAGATAAAACTGCAGGTGTTAGGCAGTAAATCCTGCTTCCCGTCAAAAAACACAGGGTTTAAATATTCCCCTCTTCTTTCCCATTGTATGGACATCGATAATAAGCTCACCTTAATCAAGCGCAACACCGCCGAGATTACCACCGAAGCCGAGCTTATCGCCCTGTTGAAGGAGAATAAAACACCTTCAGTATATCTTGGGACCGCAATAACGGGAAAGCCCCACATCGGATATTTTGTCTGGGGATTGAAGCTCGCAGACTTTCTTAAAGCAGGCTTTAGGGTTGTTGTCCTGCTTGCCGACCTTCATGGGGCATTGGACAACACGCCCTGGGAGCTTCTCGAGAAACGGTATCAATATTATGAATTAGTCATCAGGGGGATGTTTGATGCGCTTGGCGTCAGCACCTCAAAGCTTGAGATCGTCAAGGGCTCTTCATTCCAGCTTTCAAAAGAATATATCCATGACCTCCTGAAGATGGCGACCTTTGCGTCAGTCCACGATGCGAAAAAGGCTTCTTCCGAAGTGGTCAAGCAAAGCGACAATCCAAAACTCTCAGGCCTTATCTACCCGCTGATGCAGGCATTAGACGAAGAATACCTTAAAGTTGATATTCAATATGGGGGGATCGACCAGCGCAAGATCCTGATGTTTGCAAGAGAATATCTCCCTAAAATAGGCTATAAGCCAAGGATAGAGCTGATGACTCCATTGATTCCTGGCCTCATCGGCGAGAAGATGAGCGCTTCAAAAGAGGACTCTAAGATTGACCTCTTGGAAACAAAAGAATCGATAAAAAGCAAAGTCAGCAAAGCTTACTGTCCGGAAGCCATTGCTGAACAGAATGGGGTGCTTGCCTTTGCCAGCAATGTGATTATGGCGATGAAACAGGACAAAGACGAAAAGCTCATGATAAAAAGGCCGGTTAAATTTGGAGGAGACATCTCTTTCTCCGGCGCAAAAGAGCTTGAGCACGCATACCTATCCAAACAATTGCATCCGATGGATTTAAAGAATGCAGTTATTGACGAAGTCAACGCCCTTCTCGAGCCTATCAGGAAAAAGATGGAAGGGAAAGGATCACTGATAAAAGAGGCTTATCCCCAAAAGTAGTGCTTCCAACCTTGGCCTTTTAAGAATTGTCGGGAGGTTCCGTCAGGTTCTCATCTATGCCTCCCCGATACAACTCATCCAGCCTTCTTTGAGAGGAAGAAATGTTTTTCAGTGATGCGGAGATTTGCCCCATTTTACTATTTGTTTGTCTTATAGTAAATCACCGAAATTCTCGAAAATCCAAAAGGTGATTTACTATACTAGAAAATCTCGCAATATTTCGATAATTAACGAGATTTGCTATTAATGCTTCCTGAATTTGCTCGAAGATGTAAGGGGTAAGATAGGACATTAATTCTTTTTGTCTCGGAGGAGTCAGCTTCTGATATCCCTCAGCAAATGAACCGCTGCCTTGCCAGCGTAATCTGGGCAGATGTTGGCTAAAGTATTCTATCAAATAGGATTGGTCTTCTGGAGGTAAATCCTCAAAACAGTTTATGCTGCTCTCAACAAATTTTTGGTTTGCAAAGGCTCCCCAGACAATATTCAAAAGATTTTTCATCTTCCATTCAATAGCAATTTCCCCCATGAGAATGCAGTAATGATGTAAAGATATAAACTTTTCGGAGCAATATGCCTTGGCACAAGATCAATTAACGTTGATTTTCAGGATGCAGCCAAAACCTTTAATAATCTCCAGTATCATTGTGGGCTTATGAGATTGCCAGAATTCCAAAAGATACTGCAAAACAAAAATATTGATCTTGCAATTTTTCTTAAGGCTGACCACGACCATAACCATCCGGACATCCTCTACTTCTCCCAATATCCCGGTGCTGGCGCTTTGGTCATTCCCGGGAAGAACAGGCCATTTTTGGCAGTGCCTAAGATGGAGCAAAGTGTTGCGGCAAAGTCCGGCTTTAAAATAATCGTCCCTGATGAGCGTGCAAGGCTGCTGGAAAAAATTAGGGCTGAACTCAGGAAACAAAGAGTCCCGATAAAAAGGATCGGCCTAAACTTCTCCGAGACGACTCTTGCGATGAAAAAAGCGCTGCAGAAACACCTGAAAAAAGCAAGGTTCGTTGATATAGGAAAAGAGCTTCAGGAACTCCGTATGTTAAAAACGCCTGAGGAGATTAAGGTAATAAAAAAAGGGTTCAGGATCGCGGACAGCATCCTCAAAAAAGCAATCGCCGGGTTCTCAGCTGGCTCCTCAGTTAACTCTTCAGGATTCCGGACAGAAGCAGACGTCAAAGCGTTTCTTGAGCTTGAAGCATCAAAAAACGGATGTTCCCTTGCATTCCCCGCAATCGTTGCTTCAGGAAAGAATGCAAGTGAAGTCCACCACGCCACAGCAGCCACAAAGCTCACACGGGGGTTCTGCCTTATCGACTTTGGCATAAAATACAAAAACTACTGCACCGACTGCTCAAGAACGCTCTTCCTCGGAACACCTTCAAAAAAAGACATTGAAAGATACAGCCTCGTCCTTAAAGCCCAGGAAGATGCAATTGCTTCTATCCGGAAAGGTATGCGATGTAAATCCATCTATGCCCGAGCCATAAAAAGCCTAGGCAAATATGCAAGATACTTCACCCACGGCCTCGGGCATGGCGTTGGGATAAAGATCCATGAGCTCCCTAATCTTACTTCCCAATCGAAAGAAAGATTCCAAAATGCCCAGGTATTTACCGTCGAGCCAGGAATCTACTTCAGTGATTTTGGCATCAGGATCGAAGATACCCTCTTATTGATAAACGACAAGGTTGAAATACTGACCAAGCTCCCAAAAAAGCTCGTTGTGATAAGAAGATTTAAATGGCAATAATCATAATAAGTATCTTGCAACTATAGCAAACGACACAAATATTTAGACAAAAATATGTCGTTTGCTTATCCCAGAGGGATACCAAAAACGAAAAACGTTTTTCC
>JACPBU010000156.1 GCA_016180165.1 Candidatus Woesearchaeota archaeon
CGGCGAGCATACGCTCAGCTATTGGCCATTGGCAGCTTTGGCTGAAAGGGCTGTAGCGGCTGAAAGAGATACCTCTGCGAATAGGGGTATTGTCGTGCTTCATTTTGATGCCCACAGGGATGCAAAAGAATCCTATATGGATGTTCCGTTCTGCCATACGACGCCGATGTTTTCATTCCTCAAAGAATTCGGGGGGAAGGGCAAGGTTGATTTTGTGCAGATCGGGATACGGCAGGCAGGGAAGGATGAGGAAGAATTCTGCAGGAAGATGGGGGTAAAGACTTTTTATCCCAAAGATCTTCGGGGAAATCTTGACGGCGTTAAGAAGTTTATCAAGGAAACAACCAAAGGAAGGAATGTGTATGTGACGTTTGACATCGATGCACTGGATATCTGCTACACTCCCTGCACAGGAACGCCGGAGCCTTTTGGGCTGAATCCCTTTGAAGCTGTTGAGCTGTTCCAGTCCATCGATAAAAGCGCGAAGCTGGCAGGGGCGGACCTTGTTGAGGTTTCGGTGAAGAACGACGATTTCAGGGAAGGGACGATCGGGACGCAGCTGATCCTGAGACTATTGGGGCATTGTTTGGGTTCAAGTAAATGAACTGATTGGTTCAAGGCAGTGAACTTTCTTTTTATGTCTCTACTCCAATTTTTTTCTGTTAATAAAAATTAAGCCTTTTCCGTAATTCTTTCTTTGCCAGCTTTCTTCTTTCCTGCTTGGTGAGCCACCACTTCCCCTGCTTTTCCATGACGCCGTCAAAAAAGCCAAGCGCCCCAGCTTTTTCAATGAGATCTTCGAGTTTTTCTTGTTCTTTTTCTCTCCAACCATGGAAATTTATTGTTCTCGTAAACATTATCCGCCCATGCATGCAATTGGATAATTCGAATCCGCCGGAAGATTCAGGAAAGCTTTTTTCAATATTTCCTATTAATTTGCTCGCCTCATCCTCAGATACTGCCAAATAAGGAGTTCCAACCTGCAATAATATGGAATAGCCTTTGCTCAAATATCTCTGGACAATTCCTGATGCAAGTGCCATATTCCTTTTTTGCCGTTCGGTGGGGTGTTTCTGGTTTAACCTGCCTTCACGGCACCCGCCCTGAGGGCACGAGCCAAAATAGAGGCCGAGTTCTGCATAGCTTTTGTCGAGGGAATACCTGCCTGCCATTGGGCAAGAGAAGCAAGCGTTTGTTTAAAGGCTTATTGCTGAGGGGCTTAAGCCGCCTCAAAAAGGATGGATGTCCATTTGTTTCATCTTTGGTTGTATAGCCTACAGAATATAAAAACTTATATACCTTTTATGGAAAGTTGAGATTATGGCAGGAAAGGCAAAGAACTTAATCAAAATGTTCATGGAACAAAAAACTATGCACCCATGGATTAAATCAAATTACGGGCACGATGCCTGGGAAACGTTACAAAGGCATCAGCAAGCTGTGGGCAAAAATGATGTTGGAGAACAATCCATCGAGGAGGACACCTTGGATGGATTGGTAGCAGTAGACCAGTTGAGGTATTCCGTCGCAGCACGCTTACCTTTTAGAGACAACAACGGCGAATTATCGCCTGAAGAATGGAAACAAGTTTATGAACAAATTATTACAAATCTTCGAGAAGACCTCTTTGGAGACAGTTATAGGAAAGGGCTTGCTGCCGCAAGAGTTCTTGAGAATTTGCTCGAGGGCAAACCTCCCCCTTTTTTTCTGGCAGAAAATAATTTTGATGCCAGGGAGATACAACGATTAGGGGCAAGGTATCCCCACCATCTCAAGAACCTTTCCGAATCATATCGTGCCAACGGAAGGGATGGCTTAGCTGATGGCCCGAAGGCGAAGGGTAAGTAACCATGGTTGGAATTACTGACCAAGATTCCCTTCGATAAATAATCAGAAGTTTGGCCTATCATCCTTAAGAATCTTGAGGGAATGCTCTCGCTTTTTTCTACAAAAGTTTTATTAATCAGCAGGCCATTATTGCCGTTTATGTATCGGCTGACAACCCTCAGCAGAAAGGCTGAAAAACAATTTTATGCAGTTGTCTCTTCAAGGGAAGGGGCCAAAGAGAAAATTGAGAAGCTCAAGCTTAATCCGAGAGCTGAGCTGGATGCCCCTAGATTAAGGGGCAGGCTGGAGGGAAAATGGAGTTGTAGCTTGGATTTGACCTTCGCATGGTTTATGAGATCGATGATGAGAAAAAAGAAATTGTGGTGATGGCAGTTGGCTCGCATAAAGTTTATGGCTAAACATCCAACTTCCATGCTTTAATTCCCTTTCGCTTGGCATCTTCACTTTCTTTTATTGCTTCCATCATAGGGTGATTTCTTAGAATTCCAACCTCTTCTAAAAGGTGTTCATATTCTTCTTTA
>JACPBU010000157.1 GCA_016180165.1 Candidatus Woesearchaeota archaeon
AGCTGTCGCCACAGCAATCATCTCAGCCCTTAAAGGCGTGCCTGTAAAGCAGGACTACGCAATGACAGGAAGCCTCTCTGTCAGGGGAGAGGTGCTGCCAGTTGGCGGGGTAAGCTCAAAGGTTGAGGCAGCGCTTGAAGCAGGAATAAGGAACGTAATAGTGCCAAGGACAAACCTGAAGGACATAATCATAGACCCTTCTGAGCACGAAAAGATAAAAATAATACCTGTGGATTCAATAGCAGAAGTGCTGCGCGAAGCCCTTGACTGGAAAGGCAGCGAGAAGGTGCTGAAAAAGATTGCGGCAGTGTGATTCCACTCTAACATAGTAAGAAAACTATTTATAATAGTTGTCCTGATTCCCTGCTTAATGACGCTTGCAACGCAGACAGGGGATGCACTCATAGACCCCCTGGTAACTTTATGGAACGGGTTTGCAACAGCCCTGCCAAACATACTGGCAGGCGTGGTTGTGCTTGTTGCGGGCTACATCGTTGGCTCCGCATTCGGATTCCTGCTCAAAAGGCTTCTTGAGCGCGCAAAGGTTGACGAACACCTGAGAAAAGCAGGGGTCGCACACTCAATAGGATTCATAAGCATACCGAACCTTGCAGGAGGGCTGCTGAAATGGTATATATTCGCGCTATTCCTAATGCCTGCCGCGGGCTTTATGAAGCTCGGCGTGATTGAAGACCTTTTAAGGGACTTTGCGCTCTGGCTTCCTAACCTGCTGCTTGGAATCGTGATACTCCTCATAGGGCTCATCATAGCTGACTACATTGCAGACAGGATGCTGCACTCAAAGAGGAAAGGCACAAAGCTTCTGAGCAGCGCAACAAGATGGTTCATAATACTGTTCGTAGGCATAATAGCGCTTAACCAGATAGGAATAGACGTTTCCCTTGCATCAGACACAACGCTCATTCTGGCGGCAGGGTTTGCAGTCGGCCTGGCGATTGCACTAGGGCTTGGGTTCGGGTTCGCAATAAGGGATGAGGCAAAAAGCATAATAAAGAACATGAAGAAGGGGCTTTAGGGGCTTTGACTATCTTCTCACCCAATTGGCACTTTTTCCTTAGCATTAAGCGGCTACAATTCTGATGCCTTTTTCCTCAGGTATAATCGCCACCTCTTCCTCATCCTTCAAACCATATCTCTTCACAAGCTCTTTCGGGATTCTCAGACCAAGGCTGAGCCCCCATTTTGACAGCTTCACATTGTACTTCTTCAATGTCCTGTACTTCTCCGCCACATGATGGAGCTGCTTCATGTCAACGATTTCTTCGCCACACTTCCCGCACTTATAATATGAATACCATACGTCTTCCGGGGTTTTCGCCTTTAATTCCTGCATAACCCCTCTACATTCCGCGCACTTTCTCATTTTAGTTCCCCTCCTCAACAGTGATTATCTTAATGGTGCTTCCTGCAATCTCGCCAATGCACACTATGGTTCTTTTTGAGCCTTTGCTGACAAACTTTATGCCGTGCTTTCCGAACCTTTCAACCCTCCCTTTTTGCAGCGCAGCCTCAATAAGGTCAGGATGAACGCCGCGCTCCAAAGCCCGCATGAAAGCGTGCCTCTTTATGACCACGTCATACTTGGAGAGGTCCATTACATATCACTTAATACTATTTGATATTAATCAGTATATAAATTTTGTGCCCGCGCGGGCTCGATTCGGGTTCGCAATGAGGGACGAGGCAAAAAAGCATAATCAAGAACATGAAGAAAGGGCTTTAGGGGTTACTAACTGTTACATCTTCTATGCCATCATTGCACTTACTACTTCTATAATCCGGATTAAATGTAAGCAGGCATTCCAACACCCCTCCAGGTGCTTCTGAAATCCTACGCGCAAGTCCGTCTTGATTCACTTTTTGATCCATTCCGAACACTGGTATGCCCACCATTCTTACCCCGTCAGCATGATACTCAAACCCGAAAGGGGGCTCGTCTTTGCATGTAAAAGCCCCGTTAATATCTACGCTGTAATAACCGGAACCAGTTCCGTACATAGATAATTCAACGCTGCTATCGCACTGTTCAAGTTCAACGCCTGAAGTTAAATCAGGGACATCACCATACACAGAATAACTTACGCACCCCACGCCCGCCAAGAGCCCCACTCCAAGCAGCAATGCTCGAACTGGCGCATATAGCTGATTCATGGACCGGGGAAAGGAACACCACTATATAAAACTTTCGGTTATCACCACTTATTGATTACGACAAAACACATTCATTTCCCAACCCTCCTCTCCCTTCTCTCATACTCTGCAATGCAGTCAACGAGGTCCTGCCTTGTGATTTCGGGCCATAGCTTGTCAAGGAATATGAATTCTGAATAAGCGAGTTGC
>JACPBU010000184.1 GCA_016180165.1 Candidatus Woesearchaeota archaeon
TTATCGCCCAACGTGTGGGGACCAGGCGCCTGCTGTGCTTTAAGCCAACATTGCCGATGCTGCGCAGCCTGCTGAGGAAATTTTCGTCAAATTCATTGCTGAAAAGGTAAGTTATTGCCTCTCCTGCCTTCCAGTCAGTGCCGCTGACAACCTTATCCACTTTTCCTGAGATTTTTGGGTTCTCGGTTATCTTTGCGTCTTTCAGGGCAGCATTGGGGCCCATCGGGCTGATGACGGCGGCTGTCTGGAAGGAGAATCTCGGCTTCTTTTCGAGATTGATCTCAACATCAACGGGCTTTGATGCCATCGCCACTTCCTGGCCCATGATGAGAAATTTATTGGCGTCCTTCACCTGGGCTTTAAAGCGGGAGTTGATGAGGGACGTGCGGCAGTCAATGATCTCAGGGATCTGCATATTGCTCAGCGCCCAATGCCTTGGCGCATCATAGAGCCATGCGCGCTCTGTCCTTTCCGGAGGGCTCAGAATGCCGACGTTAAGGTGAGGGTAGCCGTAATGGCCGACAAAAACACCGGGAGCAGAGCCGAAGAAATCTTCTGACCTGAGGAGCTCTTTCACCCTGAAAAGACTTTTTGCTTTCCTGCAGGCGGGGCATGAAGGGTCTTCGCATAACTTTCCCGTCAACGGCGCTTTGCATGCAGGGGACCTTATTTCCATGCCCTTTCAGGGGTGCCGGGAAAATATAAGGGTTTCGGTATAGCGAAGAACATCATCATTTGAAACGATTCTGATGTTCTTTAATATTGTTGCGCAATCTTTATACCTCAATTTTTAGCTGCGCCACAAAGGTTTATAATGAGATGGCGGATTCCAAAAATCCACTGAGGAAAGATGCCATAATAGAATGCGCTGGTTAAAACGCCAGTGCTGGAGAAAAATCATGCCTTATCATGCTGTTGTCAGGCCAAGGGAAGAGGGGAATATCGGGGATTATTTAGCTGACCCTGTCTTTGGAAGACTTCCTTTTGTTCTCGGCCACTCGGCGGGACTCGAGCTAAGGCCTCAGGAGCCGGTCAGGATATTCCAAGCTTATAGGCGTGAAGGCGTATACTTTTCCCGAAGGTTTCACAGGGAGCATTGGGATGTAAAAATTCCGGAGTTATGCCGGCAGCATGGTTCTTCAAGTGCTAAGGCAGCAGTCTTCTATGAGCCTAATATTTTTGATAAACAGAATCTTGATGAACCAACATCTTTTATTGTCCTCGCAAGGAAAGGATGGCAATGCGACGAAGCATTGGATTCCCTGCGAAAGAAGGGCAATCTTACGATTTGGAAATATCCTTCTCTCCCCGAAATATCATTTCAGGGGAAATCGGGGACTAGGGCATATTCATCCAGAGGATTTTATTTTCTTGTCAGGAATAGGGAACCCCCTCCCGGAATTTTCCTGGCCCCAGTCAGCCATCTCCTGTCAAGCCCAAAAAGGACTGAAGAAACAAGGCATCTGCGGGATAGGGAACTACCCTTAGAGGTTGACAGGGAAGTGCTGAGGCTCTGCCTTCAGTATGTGCAGTTTACGTAACGTGGGCCTGCCTGTCTTGGTGATGGGCATAAAGTTTCTTACTTTCGCCTTCACGCTGATGGGGGTGCTTATCATTCCCATAGAAAAGGCTATCCTTCCGGCGATGTGAAGGGGATTATGCTGATGGCCGGTAAATTTTTATCAGCTTATCCTCAACTTCTTTTTTTACAGAATGAAATTCCTTGAATGAGGGGGTAAATCCTAACATTTCTTTTTCATAATTAGGGTGAGCCCATTTATCAGATTCCAAATCCCATCCATACACCTCTTCCATCAAATTTACAAATCCCAGAATACCAGCATCAATAAACCAGTTCCCCGTAAACTGAAGCGGCTTATTTACAGTTTCTTGACTTGATTGTTGCATATCACCTAACCCCCATCCCCTTGCGCACCATATAATCCTCCCTCTTCCACGACCACTTCCTGCTCTTCCATTCCTCCTCACTTAAATCACAAATAGTCTTATCACTTCTCATCATGGCTAAAAACTCCCCATGCGCCATCTCGACCCCTTCCATCCTCTTTGCAAGCTCCTGCAATTTTTACCAATGCTCTCTTTGTTTTTCAATTTCAAGATAGTACTTCCTTGCGCAGTAATTGCCAAAAAACCAATTTACAGGTGTTTTCATCTTAATTGGTCTTTTCATCTTTCTCCAGCGCACCAATATCAGCAAGTCCTTTTTTCTGCATATCCCTTATCATTTTCATGTTCTCTTTGGCAAGGGCGTTTCCCATTTGCCTGAATTCCTTAAACCTGCTGTCTCCAAGC
>JACPBU010000172.1 GCA_016180165.1 Candidatus Woesearchaeota archaeon
GTTATTCTTCTCTATAGAAGGGACGAAAACAATAACTCTGATAATCCAGAAGAAGAATACAAATCTTCTGGAGCGTAGGTTTAAAAATAATATAATCAAGAAAGAGGAAAACCTTTCTCTGATCACCCTCTCACACTCCCCAAGTGTTGAAGGGACACCCGGTGTGCTTCACCACCTTTTTAACCTGTTCTTTGAACACGAAATAAATATAGAAGAGTTTATGAGCTGCCATCGGGATACCTTGATTGTCGTACAATCCAAAGATATACCTAAATTAATGAAATTCCTGAGGTTTTAGGTTTGGGATAGGAAAGGATCCTGCTGGCATCAGCCCGAAATAGATTAATCCTTTTCCAGCCATAAATATGGGAAATAAAAATCCCAACCGCAGCAAGCTGCTGGGTATTTTTTAACCTCAAAATGGGTTTCAATTCGCAGCAACAGAAAATCTGATGATTTTCCTAGTTGCGCTCACTTCGTTCGGCAGCAAGCTGCGGGGTATGGGCCCATTTTGAGGAATAAAGAAATAGTCAGAAGCTCGATGCATACAAAAAACAATCAATTACAGGGAGGTATGTGTATGCCTCCGCATTTTTTCCTAAGCTACCGGAAAAAGAAACCTTTCAATTGGGGATGCCATAATGGCAGTCCCAGTCTTTAAAGAGGTTTTCCTATAAATGTCCCGGTATTGAGAAACTAATGTTTGGTAATCGCTGGGATTTCCTTTCCCCCGCCAGGGGGTTTCTACAGTATTCAGCAATTCCCTGATGAGCTCCCGTATTCCTCCGTCAGAGGTTCCCTCACCATGCTCCCGGAGCTCTGCTTCCAGCCTTGCTAACATCGATGGGCATGTTTTAATTTTTTGAAGCTCCAGCATATCCCTGAATACTCTTTGTGTGATTGCAGCATGTGACCCGTACATATCATCCGGTGAAAGGCCGCAAAAGGCCGTTCCCAAAAGATAAGAACCCTTGTCAATGCCAACTTCGTTTGCATTGTGCTTTGCCTGGTCATCTGATAATGCTGCACTCGCCTCAGGAACATATAGCTTTCCTTTTGCCTGAGCCGGATGGCTGGCTTCATGCAGAAACAAAAAAGGTAAAGAGGCTTCCAACAATTCAGTATCATCGTCTCCTTCAAAAGTTATAAACTGCCTGAACTCTTCCGGAATATAGGCCAATGACTGCTGGATAAGCACTTGCCTCATTTCAAGCGATTGCTCCATGCTTAAGGAGGTTGTCATCCGCTGCCCAATGGAATTTCTTCTGCTCATGCTGGAATGCCAAACCCTTTATAATGTACAGTGCCATAGCTCCCTTTAGGGCCGCCTGGCATCACCTTTCTCGGAAGAGAGATGCCTAATCCCTTCTCAGCTTTCTCCAAGAGCCCATCTGCCATAACGATAAGTTTTATCAGCGGCCCGCATTCTTCCCGAATATCATCAACTTCTCCCAAAGCCCGATCGATGATCCTTTGTTCCCCGCAAAGCAAGGCTGCATTGAGCGCAGCTTCCAATCCGGCTAACCCCCCTTCAGAATCCTGAAAATCATCCAACATTTTTTCGGCAAGATATTTCAGCGTTTCAGAGTCTCCAACTTCCGCTGCTCTAAAGATAAATTCTCCGAGATAAGAAGAGGGCATCATCCTGCAGATGATTTCATTCCTCACATCATAAGCCATCTCCTGGGTTTTATCTGTTATTGTTATATACGCATCAAGAACTTTCTCTTCAGGAACTGTTGCAATCGCCCGCAATGCCGCAGAGTGGAGACGCCTTCCCCCATCTTCCCTTGAAAAAAGGTACATGCCTCCCGGATCCTTTTTGCAGGCAACCTCAACCCAAGGCGGTTCCAATAACCCAAGTTGATGCAAAATCTCAAATTCTTCCGCTTCAAAGAGCTTTTTACCGACATATTCCAATAACTCATCCCGGTACATAATCTTTCCAACAGTCGTTGAGGGGCATTCTTGGTAGGGGGAAACCAAAACATGGGGGTCATGTGCAATAACCCAATCGATAAATCCTTTATCCCGCATCCAATCAATCTTATCTTGATAAGGTGCAGTTGGGGGAGGATGCAAAGATAAATAATCTTCCAGAGCAAATTCAAGGTCATCCATTGCTGGAAGGAATAAACATGAGTTTAAAGAGTTAACGCAATATTGGGGTGTGGGACAGAAAAAGCAGAACCTAACGCTTGAGAATGATAATAAATGCTTTTCTTCCAATATATTTCTTCTGAGCATCCAGCTTTGCGCCGTTA
>JACPBU010000173.1 GCA_016180165.1 Candidatus Woesearchaeota archaeon
GCTCTATGAGTGACAGCCCTGCCCTGATAGACTCTAATATCCTTGTTTATGCGTTCGATAAGGATGAGGGAGAGGAATACAGGAGGGCAGGTAAACTGCTTGAACAATGCTTTCTTGGCGAGGTTACTTTTTCCCTTTCCCTCCAGAACATTTCCGAATTCTTTGTTACGATAACTAAAAAAATCAGCCATCCGGTCCCAATGGATATTGCCTCCCTGTTGCTTAAGAAGATTATTGGGTTTAACGGATTTGTCATTTTAGAGCCAACGAAAAAGTCGATTGTCCGGGCGGTAGATCTCTGCACGAACAAGGGAATCTCATCTTGGGATGCCATGATCGCTGCGGTGATGATAGAAAACCAGATTTTTGAGATTATCACCGAGAACACAAAGGATATTCAGAAAGTGGACATGTTAAGGGTGACAAATCCATTCCGTTAGGCAATTCTTTTGAAGGCGGATTCAATTTCCTGATGGTGTAACGATTACTCTCTAAATTTCGTTTCGATGGGTGTAAATTGCTATTATTGTCTTGTCTTTTAAATCAAGCTTCTTCCGGTGCCGTTTTTCTCCATTGACCATCTGCCCTTTATCAGATGCCTTTTCCATCAAATGAAACCTTTTTAAGGCCTGCTGGAACTCCCTCAGGAATGTATGAAGCAAAAGAGGGCACGGTCATCAGGCATGGTAATCTCCAATATCAGCTGGCAAAGAAAATTGGCTGCGAAGGCCATTTCTGTTTTTATGGTTTTGTTGGGGAGGATGTGCGGGATAGGTGGCAGAGGGGACCTGCATTTTTTAAAATTTCTCCGGATCTATCTGGATTAGGCCCACCAACGGTCAGTTTTGAAGTGGAAAAGAGATTTATCAATGATATTTGCCTAAGCGGCTTGCGCGTGTATCGGCCGCCATGTCTGGCCATCCCGACAGAAATTTTCGAGACAACTGGGCCAAGAGATGAAAAGAAGCCATGGGGTGTTAGGATTTTCCATTATTTCCCACAGGGGGCTGTTGATGATATCATTGCGCGCCATGAAAAGCCGTTGGATATTGCACGGGCAGTAAAAATATTCATGGATGTCTCTCAGGGATTGGCCTTTATGCATGAAAGGGATTGCCTTCATCGGGACATAAAGCCATCAAATATCCTTGTGGATAGGGAGAGCGGTTATCTCGCAGATTTTAACATTTATCAGGGTCCTTCGGTGAGGGGGCTTATAATAAGGGGAGTAAGTTTGGATGACCCGAACTATTTTAGTGGGACTGAAGATTTTATTTGCCCGGAAATAATCCCAAGCCATTCTGCTATTTTTCCAAGAATTGATATGGGGAGGTTTGACAGGCGTTCTGATATCTATCATCTTGGGATGTCCTTGTTCATCGCAATTACTGATGAGCATCCCTTGGGGGTCGGTGATGATGACTCTTTTTATTTGCAGATGAGAAAGGCATTATTCCAGGAGCCACGGAAGGCTGCTGAGATCAACCCTGCGATTCCTCCCGAAGCAGATAAGATCATCCAAAAAGCCTTGGAAAAGGATCCCGACAAGAGGCAGCAGACTGCAGAAGAATTTAGGCAAGAGCTTAATGGCCTGTTGCTGCTGCTGATGAATAAACGAGAGGAACGATAGGGCAATAAGTTTTGGGCTGGATGATCAGCGTCGGGAATTACTATTTTTTTACGATGGCAGGTACCTTATGCTGGAAATAATTTGCATGCTGGCAAGGTTGGGATTTCATATTTCTTGTTTTTCATCCTATTTCGGTAATAAAAATATCTCCTTTTACCGTTGTAAAAATAGAAAGGTTTAAATGGGTCCCCTTAACTTGACACTCTTCATGGCAGAAACTAGAATTCCTGATATCGCTTTATTAATAAAAGATGCACCTGACTATGTTCCAAATCTTGATAAAGGCTTTGAAGTTCTTACTGCACTCGCAAAGGCCCAATTTGAGGAGTGTACAGCGTTATTAAGAAGGGGGGGACAAGAAGTTGCCTCTTATCTTAAAAAAAATGGAATACCTGAGGTTGAAGTTACACGTTTAGGTGAGAGTGATGCCAAAGTTGGTGGAATCTCTATGAAGGTGATACATGAAGATGTTTATGTTTATTCGCAAGAAAAAGATGTTCATCGAAGGGCGGAAGAGCTTACTTCGCAATTTAATTGGAATGAGTTTGAGAAAGTAAGGGAATTGAAAAAAACGGGTCGGGAGCTCAGGTGGGCTTTTGAAGATTATGTGAACGCAGCACTTGAATTAGAATTAACTAAGGTCACGCCTTTAAATGAGACTAACCCCGAATATCCGGATGTGCATTTTTTTGTTGTCAAACCCAACATTGTTTATGAGGCGCATGCTGATTTTGATGAACCTTATTTTGTTGGCATGGAGAGCAAATCGCTCCGCCCGGAAATGTTTGCTGATGAATCATTTATGAGGGACTTTAAAAGGGAATCAACTGGGGTTGAGGCAAACGCCTATTTTGCAAGGAACCCATCCACGAATGTCCCCGGCACATATTTGATGTTTAATGTTGTCTCAAATGTTTTAACGGACCTTAGGGAAAGCAGGCACCAAGCAGCAGTTGAAAAAGAAGGAAAAATGACCGCTGGCCAGAAGATGGTTTTTGCTATGAAGACAATGTTGGGCATGGGGGATAGGGATTAGATGCAAGATAGGGATTAGATGCAAGATAGGGATTAGATGCATAATCACTTCTTTAAAGACCGTAAACCCTTTTAAGTTTTTTTCCGGCCCGAACCAAAAACATTAATTTATTTTCAACATATGCCCTCTTTTATATTGAACATAGTCTCCCTCCCTCATTTGCCTGATATACTCCAATCTATCTTTCATAAGTTTCCCGGCGATGGGGTGCTCATGCAAACGCAAGACTGTTGCCCTCCGGCATAATTTCTCAAACTTGGCGATATCCGATCCAATACCCTCTTCAACGCTTCTTGGGCGGGGAGTGCAATCAGTTATTCTTACTGTTCTTCTATCTTTATTAGCACTTTCTGTAAGAAAAGCGGTATCTGTATCCAATTCCTCAACAAGTTCCTGGATCTGGAAAGCGACAGTGATGGATTCAATCAACGATGAATCAATTTTTCCTTTATTGGCTTTCCTCATCAATCCTTCTCAACAAACTCCACCCCATCCCCGAAGTAAATCCCCTTGTGCAGCTTTACCGGCCTCCAGTCGTCAATGACTAACTCAGCCTTCA
>JACPBU010000174.1 GCA_016180165.1 Candidatus Woesearchaeota archaeon
CGAAGAACCTTCTTGATGTGGAGAAACATGCGTCGTTAAGGGATGTGTTCTACATGGCGAAAAGGACAATCCCTGACAGCTCTATCAATATTGTCGATGAGCAGACGGAAACAGACAAATCTATCGAGGACCTGGAGCTGATAACTGATTTTTCAAGGGAGCAGCTGAACATCAATGCCAATAAGATGGGAAGTGTTGCGGGGAAGGTTGTTGTTGAAGACAAGGGTGATACCATCGATTGGTCAAAGCTCGGCTCCGGCGGCTGGTCAATCCCCTCCAACGTTGAGGAAATCGAATTTAAGAAAGCAAAGGCAAAGTATGTCATCTACATGGAGAAGGCAGCTGTCTGGGAGAGGCTGCATGAGGACAAAGTGTGGGATAAGCAGGATTGCATCATCATGAGCTCACAGGGGCAGACGACACGGGGCATCAGGCGGCTATTGCAGAGGATGAATAAGGAATTGAAGCTGCCTATATTTGTGCTCTGCGACGGTGATCCTTACGGGTATTATATCTACAGCGTGCTCAAGTTCGGGAGCATCAGCCTTGCGCATATGGCAGATGTCCTTTCTGTTCCTGATGTAAAATATCTCGGGATAACTACCGATGACATCATCAAGTATGACCTCAAGAAGCACTTCATCAAGATGAATGACAAAGATACTGCGCGGCTGAAGCAGATGGCCGATTATGACTGGTTCAAGAAGAACAAGGCATGGCAGCGGCAGTTCAAGATGATGAAGGAGTTTGGGGCAAAGGTGGAAATCCAGGCGCTGTCTTCGAGGGGAATCTCTTTTATCTCCGACGTGTATCTGCCTGAGAAGATCAAGAATAAGGAATGGATTGATTGACTTTCAATATCTGTTGATTGCAAGGCATTTCTGATCTATTGCCTTTCTTGAGTTAGGTTTAAAAGCGGAATCCTATTCTTCTCTCACTGCAATGAACCAAATTTACATGCCTAACCTCATACTGTGGTTAGAGGACGATAAATCGTCTATGGATGCCCTTGCAAGGTTTCTCCGATGTTCTCCACAAATCACTACAGCATTTGGGGGAAAAGTTACCCTTGCGCGTTCAACCTTGGAATCTGAAGTCTCGGATGAAGAAGCTGGTGCTGAGATAGAAAGATTAGTCAGCTCTGCTGGCACCAATCCAACAATCATTAATCCATACACTGCGCAGTTGGGAAGGAAGTTTTTTGAGAGGTATATCCCTGCAGCTGCGATTTCTGACACTGGATTTCCCCTTAACGGCCAGAAAATAATGGAGTGGCTCCAATCTCATGAGATGGGAGGTTATCCCCTGTTAGGCCTTACCGGAACAAGGTGGGATGATTTAACACCTGAAGTAAGGCTTCTCTTCGGAACAACAAAAGCAACCCACCTCCGGAAAGGATGGGATGATGTTGCTGAGAAAATAGTCATTCATATAGTCTCTTCCAAAGCAATAACTCAGGTTTTGTACGGAGGAAAAATATCTTAAGGGACTTGTTGTTAAGATTCAATGCCTCCTGCAATCATTTAAGGTCTAGGGCTAATTCTTGGAAATTTCTTTCATCTCTGATGCGTATCTGCCGGAGAAGATCAAGAATAAGGAATGGATAGATTGACTCTAAAATTCTTAATTTTTTAAGTTTAATTCAGAATTAGGTGAATGATTTCTTTGCGGATATTTTTTATATCTGCGAAAGTAATTTAAACTCGGCAAGGCAGAAAGGATGATGAATCTCCCAAAAAGATACGGCCAATCCAGGGTTGAGCATTGCATATTCTGCGGAAAAACAGGCGTTTTGAGGAATAAGGAAGGAATGACAGTCTGCATGAGCCATAAAGAATCGAGGCTTCCGGAGATGAAGTGCGCCTGCGGCAAATGGCTTGAATTGAGGAATGGAAAGTTTGGCTCGTATTTTCGCTGTTTCGACTGCGGCAACATCAGCATGAAAAAAGTTTTGGATATGAACCCGTTATCAAAAGAAATCCAGAAGAACTCATCCAAATATTTCAGCGAGACTGTGAACAGCAAGACAGGAAAGAAAGAGATAACTGTAAGGTCGGATCAAGTGGACTGCATGTACTGATTCCTGAAACTGTGCCTTATGGTTTGCAGATAGGGGCGTAGCGGGCTGCTGGGAATTATCAAAAAAATCCGACCACCGCCGGTCAATAGGCCGGCGGTATGCTCGCTCCCTTCGGTCGCTCGGGTCGGATTTTTTGTTCTCATTTTCCACTTGGATCTAATCCCGA
>JACPBU010000167.1 GCA_016180165.1 Candidatus Woesearchaeota archaeon
GCTGCATCACCTCAACAAAAAAGCGCCTTTGCTGGAGACAGAAAACTGCAACATTGACCTTTCGCTTGTCCTAGGCATCCATCAGGAAAAAAAGATAAAAGCAAAGGCCGGAAAGCATGAATTATCTTTCCAATCATTCATGGTGAAGCTGCAAAAGCCGGTGGACAGGAAAGGGTTTGAGGAATTCCTGAAAAGCCTGCCAAAAGAGGTTTACCGGCTGAAGGGCTTTGTTCCTTTCACCGGCGGAAAAACCTGTCTGCTCAGCTTTGTGGCAGGAAGGTATGATTTTGAAGAGATGGAAGGCCAGCACGAACTCGTGTTTATCGGGGAAAACCTGATAAAACAAAAGAAAAAGATAATAGATGCGATGAAGCAATGAAACCCTACACCTTCCTCGACCACACTGCGGATGTTTTGTTTGAAGCCTATGGGGAGACTTTGGATACATTGTTCCAGAATGCAGCTTTAGCTCTGCAGGAATCTCAGTTTTCTTTGAAGACCATCAAGCCAAAAAAGACAAAGACGATACGGCTCAAAAACGAAAAGATAGAGATGCTCCTCTTCAGCTTTCTCCAGGAGCTTATATTTCTCAAAGATGCTGAGCAGTTTGCGGTGAGGAGCTGCAAAGTGGCAATAAAAGAAACGAAAGGGGGGAAAGGATTTTCCCTGACTGCCTCCTGCCTCGGGGACAAGCTTGACCTGAAAAAGCAGGGCTCCAAGGTTGATGCTAAAGCAATTACCTTCCATCAGTTCTCTGTCGGCAAAGAAAAAGGCAGATGGAAAGCAAGAGTAATAGTAGATATTTAAAAACCCAGCCTCAACTTCCTGCTTACCATGTGGTTCCACACCAACTTTTTCATACCGCCGAAGGAATTTGACCATACGGGCCAAGAGCCCCTGCTCAGGCCGGCATCATTCCTGATGAACGGCGAGCAGAAGAGATAATTGTGTTAATGAGTTAAAGGTATAGGCTAAAATAACGTCTTCCCCTGTTTATTCTTCAGATGCCAGTTTAATGCAAGGTACTTGCATTTTTATTGCCAGATTAATCCGGCTAAGATGTAATTACTGCTTTCTTTGCAAGATAGGGAAATATCTCCCCCCCTAAATACCCTGCCCCGGTTGCCAGAACCCCGACCGCAGCAGGCACTTTCAGGGGGCCATGTGGGATAATATTACTAAGAGTATCCTCTATGGCATTGCCTATTCCACGAAGCGTAAAAAAATTTTCAGGATTTGTCAATGCCCTGTAAGTATGTTTTACTGCCCTAAAGCTGCCATAGGTGATAAGATAAGCGGCCAATGAGGCGTATCCCAATCCGGAGAGCATTGCCTTCAACAGCATAGAGGTGCCGATAGCTGCACCGCCCATATCGCAGAGCTTCTCAATAAAGCCCGGCTTCTCCTCCTGCACAACCCTTTCTTCAAGGCCTTTTTCTGCGGCCATAAAACAATTGGGGGAAAGTACCCTATAAATATTTAAATAGTAGTATATTACTACTACTTTATGCAACAAGCAGAAACCCAGATTCTCATAAAGCTCGGCCTCAGCCCAACTGCCGCAAAAATCTATCTCACGCTCGTTGAGCTTGGAAGCTCAAGCGCTGACAAGATCGCAAAGAAGGCCGGAACCTACAAGGCAAATGCCTATGATGCCCTGGAAAAACTGGAATCGTTTGGCCTTGCGGCACACACCATCGAAGACGGCAAAAGGCTGTTTCTCCCGACTTCGCCTGAAAAGCTTCCCCAGATCATTGAAGAATGGAAGGATAAACAGCTCAAGGCTGCCGAAGAGCTGAAGAAGGATATTGAAAATTTCATCCCGCAACTTCAGGCAAAGTATGACAGCATCAAGGAAAAAGACACGTTTGAGATCTACCGGGGCAGAAAAGCCTACAAGGCCCTCATCAATGAGATCATCAAAGAGAAGCCGAAGTTCTGGAAGGGCTTTGGCAACCTGCAGATAGCAGCAGAATTCCCTGCCGAGTTTCAAAAATGGTTCAGGCATGTCGGACTGATTAAGCTTTTTTCAAACAGGTCAGAAAAAGTCCTGCAGCTCAAAAAAGAGGCAGAAAAGATATGCAAAGTAGATGTCTGCTGGCTTCCCAAAGAGGTTTATATGCCGATTGTCTGGGTCATTTTCGGCCAGAATGTGCTCATCATCATCTATGAGCCGGACATCATCCTCTTAAGGATCAAATCGGATAATATTGTA
>JACPBU010000179.1 GCA_016180165.1 Candidatus Woesearchaeota archaeon
CAGCTCCTCCATTGATACCTTATGCCAGATGATCAAGGCGGGTATGGATGTTGCAAGAGTTAACCTCTCGCATGGTAACAGAAGTACTCACCAAACCCTGATAGACGGTGTGAGGGAAGCCTCCAAGATCACAGGTACGACTGTTGGACTTTTGCTTGATCTACCTGGGCCTAGAATTCGGGTTGGGAGGCTCAGGAATGGTTCAGTTATGCTGGAACGGGGCATGAAGGTAACCCTATCGCCTAGAAATTTCGTAGGCTCCCGAAATGTAATTCCAGTTGATTATGCTGATCTAGCCTCCAAGGTCTCTTCTGGTGATGATATCTCTCTCGCTAATGGCTTAATAAGACTTAAAGTCGATAATGTCCACAACGACAATGTTATTTGCAGGGTTGTCGTCGGTGGTCCACTCTTCTCCAGAAAAGGAGTGAACATACCAAGCAGGAGCTTAAAGCTCCCAGCCATTACCGAGGTAGATAAGAAGCATATACGATTCGGCACAGAGCTAGGCGCGGACTTTTTCGCCGTATCTTTCGTCAGAGGGCCCGAAGATGTAACAGTAGCAAAGGAGCTTGTAAGACGCCACGATAGTACTGCAATGGTCATAGCTAAGATCGAGAAGGCGGAGGGTTTCAAAAGACTGAAAGAGATACTTGAAGTGGCTGACGGCATCATGGTCGCAAGAGGAGATCTTGGCGTTGAGCTGCCGATTGAGATGACGCCGATTATACAGAAAAAGATCATACAGCAATGCAATATTGCAGGCAAGCCTGTCATAACGGCGACGCAAATGCTGATGTCCATGGTCAATAGTCCAGTTCCTACGAGGGCAGAGGTTACAGACATAGCAAATGCGGTTTTAGATGGAACCGATGCAGTAATGTTATCGGAAGAAACTGCCGTGGGGAATTACCCTGTTCAGGCTGTCAAGGTCATGGCCAAGATTGTGAAGGAGGCTGAGGGTGCTATAGATCATCACGGGGTTATCTCGAAGCATAGAAAGAATCTGGAATCTAATATTGGCGAAGCTATGAGCCTGTCCGCTGTTGAACTGGCACTTAACATAGACGCGGCAGCCATAGTGGCTCCTACCAGATCTGGGTTGACAGCAAGGAGAATCTCTAGGTATAGGTGCCCTCAACCTATAGTTGCCTTGACCGGGGACGAACTGGTGGCGAGACAGCTACTGCTCTCATGGGGTGTAATACCTATTCCATGTGGTACTTTGAAAACCACTGAAGAGATCTTTAGGAAGTCTGAGGACATCATAAGGGTCGTTACACTGGGGAAAGAAGATTAAATCAACAGGCAACCCAAGGTTTCTTGATAATGGGTTGTCTTGGCTATCGGCCATCATCTGACTTTTGAAAACGCATCTTGTGCATCTGCGGATTGGCTTCGAGGATGACCAGTTACTTAGAAAGACTCAGCGACCCATTCGAAATCTTTCGCAGGAATTGCCGACAACGTCTCGCCTATGGTTCTTCCCTTGGATCCAGTGAGAGCATTTAGACGGAGTAAGGTATCTAAATTTGGAGCCTCAAGTATAGTTACTAAATCATACCTCCCGCTCGTCACGTATTCGGCAACCAGCGAAATTCCCAAACTCTTGCAGTGCTCAAGAAACTCTGCTCTTTTGACCTTGAACTGCTTGAGTTCTCTCAAGCCTTCTGCCGTAAAGCGTACGAGTCTGATGAAATATGCCATGCCATTGGGTTATGTTCTTCTTAAGATATGTCCAGCGTTAGAATTATACTAACGCTGTTAACTCTTCTGCCTGCCCATCATGCCCCTAGCTCCGCCATTACTTCCGACAACTCTCTATAAATCATTAGGTATTTACCTATCCATGTTTCGACAATTGACGAACACTTGCATAATGATGTATTATAATGAAGTATGAATTTGATAGGAGGAGCGCTCGCTCCTGGCGTTTTGGGGTTCAGGTAAGGTGGGGACGGAGAGACTTGAGCCCTCGATTTCCGGGTCACCGCAGCTCCAAAGCCACATCATCTTGTAATCAGCTGACCCAAAATAGGTTAATCTTCTTGAGCATTTTCGCTGATGAGTCTCTATGGCATCTTTGTCCCTCAAAAGATATCCCAAACGCAATTTGTCATACGACTGGTAGCCTAGCAATTCCTTCGATTTTTTCAAACATTTTATCGAACGAGTAGATTTCAGCTAGACCCTTTGACTGCATGACTTCAACGGCAAGAGCATCGTTAGAGTCCAGTCCAAATTCCTGCCCCAGTTCTGTTGCCGCGAAATACTCATTCTTGCCAATGCCCAAAACCTCTACATTATCTAGCATTATCAGACCCGTGACAATTTCTCCAAGCTGTTTAACTGTGAAGCTATGTTTTAGAATATTGACCATCTCGGAAAGATGAACGACCGTAGTTACAACAGATTCCTTACCATTTTCTATGTCATTAATTATTCTCTTTGACGAATCTTTCATGGCTTTCTCCAACGTAGTTAGCTGTCTTCTGGGCCTGTAGAATGCGTAGATGAATATGTTTGAATCGAGGAATCTCATGTACTATGTTTCTCTGCTCGGGTGCGCTCGAAATCCTTCCACTCGCCGATCGCATCAACGTCAAGGTCAGCCCTATCAAAGAACTTGCCCAGACCAATCTTGCGCTTTGGGACTATCTTAAGGTAGCCTTTCCGCTTGATGACATAAACTTCATTCGAACCTTTAAGTTGATCCTCACGCCAGTCAGAGGGCAGAATAAACCTGCCTTGGGCATCGACTTTCTTAACCTCGATTTCTACCGACATCCTTCTTCCACCATTACTTGAATTATTTCTCCAGATATAAGTATATACTCCATTTTCTAATAAAAAGTGGGGACGGTAGGTAGGCGTAACTGCATCTCCAAATCTGTCAGCTATTGCGAAAAATTCTATCCCATGGTAGCCATTAAAGCTCGTTTGCCTTGAATTATAGCCTGAACCATTTTAACTGCAGTTCTGCTCGCATCAAGTATTTCAATCTCTATTGGCTTGCCTCGCTTGTTATAATGAGTAACAATGTTCTCCTTTTGCTCACCAAAATCTGGCTTTCCCTTGCTTAATTTTATGAGCAGAATGTCGGTTTCAGGGTCGTACTCATATTTCATATCTAGCGCTCCTTGCTTTATATGTGGTTATCACCCTTTTAACTCCTTTGTGCTCTTCGACTCAGTCCCATAACTCCTCTCATCAAATCGCATCCAATGAACCTAGCTTGAACAAATAGTGACTTCTGCACTAAGATGAGGCAGATTCAGTTATGGTCAGGTTTCTTGATGCTGTTATGGAGCAACTTTTCAGAGATAAAGTAGCCCCTCATTCTTTTCTTAGCATGGGCTGTAATTTCTATTTTCATCGGGCTAATTTCATATGTTGTTTTATTAAATAAAGCAGTGGCGTAAATCTTGAAACTTGCCTGACTCTCAAAGTGTAATCGTGGTGGGGACGGTGGTTCCCACCCCGAAATCAGTATAAGTCCTTTGAATAAAAGAAGCTGTTACTTGGCAGAATATCAGCCGATGCGGCCGTCGGTGGGATTGATACCACTTCTGGTTCAAGTTGATCCGCATGCCACTTGTTCCACTTACGGAGCTACCACTTTCGTCGATCTCCCTCTAAGAGCCCACTTCCATGATGAGCCCTGTCTATATGCTTGGAGACCTCAACACTATTCAAGAACTCCGACTCGCAGTAAGGGCATCTAACACGCTCAACCAATCCAGATCACCATAATCTTCCGAGCGGGGTGTAATAACCTTCTTGGTCTGGGGAGGAATTTGAATCTCAGGTAGAAAAGCACTCACCCAGAGTGATGAATCTTGCCCTATTGGCTACCTTCGATCATTCCAGACCGAATACCGTGTAAATGCGGTCGACGAGATTTGAACCGGTACAGGTATGCAATCCATCGTTTGGTTGCCTGGGCGGCTTAAGGATCTTGGCGGACCCGCAGGGATTCGTGGCATCATTGTTACTAGAAATAGTTCGGGAACCCTAGGGTTATCTAAGGTCAATACCTTTATTGAAAAAGCTCTTTTTAGGATAACATGCAAGAGTTCTTATGAACGATATGAAAATCATTAGCATGAAACATACCCAAACCTTTTCTTCAATTCTTCAATCAAAGATCTTAAGACGTGCACAGCCAAAAAATATATTCCAACTACAGTTACCAATTTATGAACAGATGAGAAATTCTGAATGGCCATCCAAAAATACCGGATTTATTGCAAATCGATGGAGCCGTCTCATGTCATTATCTTAAGACTTGAAGCGTCTTAGAAGCCTCGAATCTGATCGCATACCTGATTCACAGCATTAAATATCCTGTCCGAATCCGCTATCCACATGGTGAACGCGCGAATGCAAGAGGGAGGAGCTAGTATTCAATCGAAACATATGGATTCAATCATTAGAATTCTGGGGATAGCTAGTTTTCTTATGGTCATTATTGTAATATCAGATGGCTGGTGGCATAAAACAATAGG
>JACPBU010000180.1 GCA_016180165.1 Candidatus Woesearchaeota archaeon
GTCAGGCCCAAGACGACGCAGGTGGTGCATACGGGGTTTTTGAGCTTTGGAAGGAAGGTCTGAAGGAATTCTCCCTTATCATCTTTCTTTGCGCGGATATTACCTTCTTCCGCCAATTAACTTTTTTCTTATGGGGCATTTTTTTATAATCTCTGGCATGGTAAACGGCAGGTTTATATATCTGATGTATATACCGTATAAACTATGGAACAACTCGTCAAGACTGTGCAGGGAATCGGAAATGGGGCCCATATTGTTGTGCCCAAAGAAATGATCGGCAGGAGAGTCATGGTGCTCTCTGTTCTGAAAAGCGAAAGGGAGATTACCCAGGAAATGCTGACATTATTAGGGGCCAATCTTAAACACGTCATGGGGATATATCTCTATGGATCCTATGCAAGGAATGAACAGGCGCCTGAATCGGATGTTGATATCCTGGTTGTTTCAACAAGGAAACTAAAACTTCCCAAAAAATACCTTACCTATGAAATTACTGTTGCGACGTTAGAGCAGCTTGAGAAACAGCTGGAAGACAACGCTCCGCTCATCCTTCCTATCATCTTAGAGGCTAAGCCCCTCATGAATGAGTCCCTTTTGGATAGGTATAAAGAGCATACGCTCACCAGAAAAAATACCCAATGGTATATGGAAACGACGGAAACTTCGCTTGCGTTGGCTAGGGGGCTCATTGATGAGAAAGAGTATTTACCGAGTATCATATATCCGCTTCTTCTGCGGCTAAGGGGCCTTTTTTTGATTAAAACTTTGCTTAGGGGTAAGCTGCCTGCAGCCGAGCATGTGCATAGGTATCTCGTGAAGGGAGGGCTTTCTCAGGAGAAGGTTGAGCAGCTCATGCTTTTATATCGGCAGCACAGGGATGATAAAAGAATTTCTTCCCACAGCCTCAATCATAAGGATGCTCTTCTGCTTTATGGGATTGTTCACAGATATTATGCTGGGGTAAAGAAATTATGGGAAAAGCTAAAATAAAGAAGAAAATAGCCGGTTATGAAAAACAGCTTGCCAAACATATCGAGAAGTTCAAGGAGGCTATGGCTCGTGATTCACCCGGCAGCATGAACTATATGGCACGAGAGATGAGGGATTTCCTGCGCAGGAAGAAGGAGCTTGAAGTGAGGCTGCTGCCCAAAGGATTGAGGAAGAAGCTCAAGGCGAATGGATAACTCCCGGAGAAACTCTCAGTATTTGTGTTTTCTTAAAGTGAATATCAAGATGGCAGGGAGGTAAATCATTGCTCTGAGCCAAGATACTTTATTCCATGCCATGGTAAACAATAAACAGAGGATTAGAAATCATTATAAACACAAAAGAAATTCTGATTTGTTATGGGCCATGGATTATTATTGGGCAGGACCAGCAAATCTTTGGAGGTGCATGCCCTCATAGAGCATGTCCGCTATCTTCCGGAGGAAAAGAGGGCAGAGCTTGCTGCTGACTTATTTGTTTCTTCCTCTCAGGGAGAACCCCCCTTTCCAAGCCTAATGTTACTGTGCCCAGGGAATGTTCAGATAGAAAATTGTTCTCGCCAAGGTTGGTATAATCCTGAGGATATCAGGACTAAGAGATTACTGGCTTTACATCCTGATCCAGAAATATCAGAAGGGCAGATTGATGTTGACTACGATGGCCACAATAACGTCACATGGGCAAGGGGTTCATCGGGACCGAGTTATGAGGTTTATCCTCTTGGGGAGCCTCCATGCTTACAAACAAATGAATCTAAACGGCCATTCTCTTTATTCGCTTTTGGCCAATACTTCCGGGGGAATCATGTTGCGAGGGTTGAATATTTTCTTGAGGAGGATGATTTTCGACGGCTTGTGGACGATAAGATGGTTCTTACCGGAGAAAGCGCCCTGGTTGAAAAAGTTAGGGGGGATTGTTCAGGTTTTCCAGGGAAAGAATTTGCGGAGGACTTAGAGCGGTTTGTTAGTGGACAATTTATTCGACCAGAGGTAACTCCTTATCGCCACGAATTGATCTTTTCCTCCGAGAAAGATGAGGAACCCCCGCATATATCTCCCTATGGGCCCAGCATCATGGAGATGCCCGTTTTGGATAATGGTTTCGAGGGAGACACTCGGTGGTTTGTCGTGCTGCAACCTGATTGGAAAATGAGTGTGGAATTTCCCAAGGGAGAACGTTAGAAATTCTTTGAATCTTTTTCTTTGG
>JACPBU010000171.1 GCA_016180165.1 Candidatus Woesearchaeota archaeon
TCCTGCTCAAAAGTGCATTCTAAAACGCCAGCTCTTGTCAAGCCAATAGCTTTTGCCATCGCCAATGCAGTCTCTCTCGCTTTCCCCGAAGCATTTTGCTTGACTGCAATAAGGCCCGGGACGCCAAAGCCTTCAAGAAAAACTTTCCTTTCTTCGGTGCCGGGGGCTTTCGGAGCTACCATGATAACATCTGCATCTTTTTGCGGAACGATGCGCTTAAAGCAGATATTGAAGCCGTGGCTCCATGACAAGACCTTTCCTGCCTTCACGCTTTGCCTGATCTCTTTCTCGTAAACATCTTTCTGGGTTTCGTCGGGAATCAGGATATGGATGATATCTCCTTTCTCAGCAGCAGTTTTAATCGGATAGGGAGCAAGGCCATCTTCCTTGACTTTGCTCCAGCTCGCTCCGCCTTCTCTCACGCCCACTATGACATTAACGCCGGAATCTTTCATGCACAATGCCTGCGCCCTTCCCTGCGCGCCGTAGCCTATTACTGCAACTGTTTTTCCCTTCAAAGCATCCAATGATGCGTCTTTGTCATATAAAACTCCTTTCATGAAAATCCCCCCGTTGTTTTTGTTCTTATCTTAAATGTATATTGAAAAATCCAGCCCTGCTTCATCCCACAATCTCTGCAAGGAAACAGAAAAGGATAATTGTTTTTAAAGATATCGGGCAAAATTGGGGTTCCTTTTCAACTTCTTAAATTCCCCTAATTTATTGATGGAATGACTGCGCCTAACTGTGATTTTGACCGGCAGATTATTAAAACGGCCTTAATCCCTTAATCCAATGCAAGGGCCAACCCTGGAATTATATGATTTGGATGAGTTATTGGCTCAACTGAATCATTCCCTGGCGGATTATGAAGATTCTATTGTTCGCGGACAATTTGAGCCTCAGGCGCAAAAAACACGCTTCGTTGATATGCTGGCATCAAGGAAAGTTGAATCAATGGGAAGATACGTTCTTATCCAGTCTGGAAACCACTTGGGCTTTGATTATGAAAGGAGAATTGGGGAGATTTCTATTGAGGCCGGCTATAGCTTGGAAAACAGCGATGGGGGGGCACGGTATGAAGAAATACTGCTGCGCTTGAAACAGCCCCTTGAATTAATTGGCGGATTGATTATCCCCGACTGTAAGATAAAATTATTCCGGCAGAAAGAGGATTTGGGTCCGGTGCTTGAATGGAGAAAAGACCGTGTGAGGCGCTTTGGGCTGTTCTGGTCAGCAGCAGATTTAAGCAAAGTGCTGCCTTCTGAATGGTTTTATGGCAGGAGGGCCCAGGAAGATTATTTGCTGCCAGAGCAGGAAAGAGTGGCAGCAGGATAGAGGTATTTGTTTAGCATCCTAAAGTCGAAACGCTTCTGGGCATACGTTGAGTCCGTCGCGGGGGGACGACCCCTTCGGGGACGCAGGACTATTATGTCCAACGTCGGGCGTTTCGAAGATGCTAAACAAATACGGATAGAGCAATTCCCTGATGTTTACGGAAAAATTTCTTTGTTCACAAAAACCTTATAAAGCGGCTGATATTCCCCCCTTTATGGGCTATAACATTTACATTCCTGACCCAGAAATTGGGGGCATGTATTACTCTCTTGCCAGGGCGCATATAATTGCTGTCCATAATGCTGAACAGCGGCAGTTGCTTCCAGTTGTTGGCCGAAAAAGAAGGGCTCCTGGAAAATTTCATGAAATACTTGAGGCAGGCTCCCCAAATGGGATTCAAGAATTTCTTGAAGAGCATCCGGAAACCCCCACCAATGATATCTCATGGGGGCACAGCTTTGATATTGGGAGACTGCTCCACACAAAGTTGGTAAGCCATGGACGTGCTTACTTGACGATGGGTAATGAAGACTCAGTTCCTATCATTGAGGACTTGCATTTCACGGATCCCTTCCTTGCCAGAGTTCATTGGTCTTTCAAACCAGAAATTTTTCCCGGATTTGATGAGGCTTTGGCGAAAGACCTGCATGAGACAATAAAGGCGAATCCGCTGGCCAATGAGCCTTATGCCCTCAGGGCTGTAGGCGATTCAGTCCTTCTCACTCCGGACAAAAGCCTTAAGCTCGAAAGAAAGGCTGCAACAAGGTCAAGGGCAAAAGTTGTTGGCGGCACTCTTGCCGGTCTCCAAGAATAATCTCATAAATTGCCACGGCTTTTTC
>JACPBU010000106.1 GCA_016180165.1 Candidatus Woesearchaeota archaeon
TAGCAAATCTCGTTAATTATCGAAATATTGCGAGATTTTCTAGTATAGTAAATCACCTTTTGGATTTTCGAGAATTTTGGTGATTTACTATAAGTGTCCAACTGCCAATGCCCGCCAAGATTACATAAGTATATAAACTTTTTGGCAAAGTTATTAATATGCCTGGCTGCTCCTGACCTGGAATGGAAATCCCCATTTTTCAATGCTCCGCCTGCGGGAAATGCTGCTCGCACATCAGGGGCATGATTTCCGACGAGGAGAAAGAGTTTCTCAGGAAGTTTGCGTTTGGGCAATTGCCTCTAGTCCAGGTCATTCCTATAGAAAAGATGTCCTTCCCGCTTTTTGACTTTGAGGCAAAGCGGTTTCGGGAGTGGGCAAAAGAAGTTGACGTTGATCCAAAGATACGGCCATCAAGAGTTATCCTCGATCTGAACACTGGCAAAGCGATCGTGGTCACTTATTCGATGGACTATGATTCCTGCCCTTTTCTGAAGGAAGGTAGATGCTCAATTTATTATACCAGACGGGCGTTTATCTGCAGGATGTTTCCCTTCAACAGGGATCCATTCCTCAAGACAGGAGAGCAATTCAGGAAGGAAGGCCTGTTCGGCTCATGCTGCCGGATGGAGCCGATACTTCCAATATTAGACGATACCAGCAAGGAAACTCTTGTCAAGCAGTTATATCATTCTCTCAGCTCAGAGTTCCTGAACGTCGTCCAGTTTGACTTTATGCATGAATGGGTCAACAAAACTATCATTGAGATGATGAAAACAAAAAAGATAAGGCCGGCGATGCATTACCCTTACGAATTTCTCCTGAAAAGGATTGAAAACTCCAAAAAAATCGATTTGATGGATTTCTTGGTCGAGGCTGGAGCGAAGGCTAAAACGGAAGTTGAAGGATTGCTGAAAAGGATTGATGGAAATGAGGATGCGAAAGATTTATTAAGAAAAACATAGATTTAACAATTATGCCTGAAGAAAATATCATTATTGACCCAAGGATATGCCATGGGAAGCCTGTAATCAAGGGAACCAGGATTATGGTAGCCAATATTCTTAGTTTGATGGCTGGAGGGTATACTATAGAAAAAGTTCTTGAATACTATCCCGATTTGACAAGAGAAGATGTGCTTGCCGCCCTTCAATATGCCATCACTGCGGTTCAGGAAGAGGAAATTGCCCTGTTATGAAAATCAGGTTCCTTCTTGACCAAAATATTTCCCCAAAGGTAGCTGCCCATATCAAGAAGATAGGCTATGGCGCTCTTGAGCTCCATGAAGTTGGCCTGCGGGGCAAGGAAGATGAAGAGATCTATGAATTTGCAAGGACAAACAATTTTATCATCGTAACCTTTGACCACGAATTTGGTTTTTCTTTTCTTAGCAGAAAGAACCTTGCCGGGCTGGTAATTCTCAGGATTCACCCCCAGACATACGATAGGGTTGTTGGGACGCTGGACCGTGCGCTCAATAAATTGTCTCCTTCTCACTTTCTTGGAAACATCGTAGTCATCCAGAAAAATAAGATTAGGATAAGAAAGGTAAAAAAAGTTTGATCCGGTGGATTTCTTGGCCGAGGCTGGAGCGAAGGCTAAAACGGAAGCCGAGGGATTGCTGAAAAGGTTTGATGGGAATGAGGATGCCAGAGAGTTTATAAAGCGATTATGAATTCAATCACCAGATGATTCTATGGCGTTTGACAGCAGAAAATATTATGATACCGTAGGCGTCATCGGAGAATCCGATAGTGATAATTTACGATTCAAAGAGACTCTCCCTCACCTCTTAGAAGGGGTGCCATTATTAGACGTTGGAACAGGGGAAGGTTTTTTTTCGGAATTCCTCGACGACAAATTTAGGGCTAAGGTTTCTTCCGTAGATATATCAGAGATTAGGCTTCGGGAAGCGATCGACAAAAGAAGGGTCTCTACCAGCATTATTGCCGACGCAACCTCCTTGCCATTCAGTAATGGAGCATTCGGGCAAGTTATAGCAAATCTCGTTAATTATCGAAATATTGCGAGATTTTCTAGTATAGTAAATCACCTTTTGGATTTTCGAGAATTTCGGTGATTTACTATTACTGCCCTTGAGACACTAGAGCACATCCCTGACTGGAAAACCGCAATGAAAGAGCTATTTCGTGCGCTGGAGAACGTCTAATTGTGACTGTTCCCTTTGACCAAAGGATTGGTTATGAGCAATGCCAAAGTTGTGGCCATTTGACTCCTTACAGCGGCCATTTCCACAGATTTTCTGAAAACGAATTCCGCAACCTTTTATTGGATGGTGCATTGACATTTGAATATTTTTACCCTTCCCATTGGCTTGGGCATTACCTTTTTCGTGGAGCCAAGGCGCTTCTTCAAGAATCGGCAGTCCAAAACCATTCCGAAAGCAATAAGGGGGCAGTTTGTGTTAGATGCTTCTCTAACGTGCCATACACCCACAGATGGAGGCAGCGTTTCTATCGCTTGGTTGATGTTGCAAGGCACAAACCGGATTACCTTTTGGTGAGAGTTGATAGGAAATGATCGCTTCCAATGAATTAGGGGAATTAGAAAATAGTTGTGGAGTTCCCAACATTGCGCCGATGGAAAATGCAGGAAAGGGGTATTTGCTGTTGTTATGGGCATAGTTCTTCTAATGATTTCTGTACAAGGCCGTTACCAAGCTGGTTAAAATCTGTTTCTATTTCAATGGCGATACTTCCCCGATGGATGGTACAACCAAGCGAGCAAGATAGCTCTTCCAGTTCACTCAAACCCCGCTTTACTTCCTTGCCTAAGGCCACACTATCGATATTAACGTCAAGCTCCCTAGTGTTGAATAAGTCTGAGGGAAATACGACCTCATCTACCCAAAAATGATAAACGGGATCTTGCCTAATTGCTTCAGGGATATTTATTATTTTTCTTTCGATTAACCGGGGCAAATTTAAAAAGAATTTATACTTGTTAGGGAAGAAATTCGCGTTATACTGCTCAAATATTGTCATTAGAAACTGCTTGGCCACCCTCTCTCTTTCGGAATTGGAAGATTGGACAGTGATGGGTGTCGCATATGGATCCTTTCCAAAATACCCATCATACTCGCATTTAAGGGGATTCCTCCCAGAGCCAGGGTGATATTCCACAAATAGTGAATTCCTCGAATCAACTTCATAAAAAATAATATGGGGCTCAGATTGACTACAAGCAACCTTTGCTTTAAACCCACCAAAGTTCATATGTCCATGTTCTGGGTTAATCTTCTTCATGATTTCCCTGAATCTATCACTCGAACAAGAATAGGTAATAAGGCAAGAAGATTCTGGTGTGGAAAATATATTTTTGACAAAATCTTCTAAATCTTCTTCCATATAAGGAATAGTTAGCCAAAATTTGATTTTATCCCTTTCAGGAAGGGCAGGAAAGATTTGTGAATCAACACCTAAGATTTTATATCGTTTTGAACCCACAATTAATCCATTTTGATAACATAAGGGGTTCCCGTTCAAGTCAAACGAACACCTGTCTCGTTTAGGGTGGTTTAAATAATAAAGATTAACGATTTTTTCAAATTGGGTTGAAATCTTCATTGGTTTTTGGGTTCTTCCCCAGGTTATAAATCTTGTGGTATAAACCTACTTAATGGTAGTGAATATACAATTTTATATCGGGATAAGCCAATTTTACATAAGACCTAAATCCTCTTCAATGGAAATCCGATCAATATCTTCTGCTAATATGAAAAGCCCGGATGATGCCATTGTTGTTCCCAAACTTACGCCGATGGAAAATGCAGGTAAGGGAGTTGCTGAGTTCAATGACAAAAAGTTGAATAGGATAATATGGCGCAATGGTAAAATGATGAATCGAAGAGGGGATACGAAAAGTATAATCCAAAAATAGGTTGTTTTAAAACACAGGTCATAGGGCTGTAATTCTCCCCCAACAACAAAGCTTATAAGCCTCCGCCCGATAATGCGCTGGAAGATGATTACAACAGTTGAGATGAAGGCCTTAGAGGACTCCTGCGGCATCACTAAATCCGTCTTGATGGAAAATGCGGGGAAAGCAGTTGCTGAAGTGGTCAGGGAAAAGCTTAGCAGCCAGAAGAACAAGAATATTCTTGTCGTTTGTTATCATGGCAACAACGGCGGCGATGGTTTTGTTGCTGCACGACATCTTTCTGAGGAGCATGAAGTTGATGTCCTTTTTATCGGCGATGAGTATAAATTTAAGCCTGAAGCAAAAGAAAATTATGAGAAGATTGCCAACGATGACCATATCCAATTATTCGAAAATGCTGACGTCATAGATTTTGACCGCTATGATGTTATCATTGATGCGCTCTTAGGGACTGGCGCTGCAGGAAATTTGCCTGAATCGGTCAAATCGCTCATTGAGCAGATGAATGATTCCAAAGCGCTGAAAGTCGCAGTTGATATTCCTACCGGGCTCAATCCTGATACGGGCGAGATTCCCGGAAAAGCATTTGATGCAGATATAATCGTCACTTTTCACGACATCAAGCCGGGATTGGAGAAGTTTAAGGAGTTTGTTGTGGTAAAAGGTATTGGGATTCCAAAAAGTTAATAAGGAGATTATTCTTAATAACTATTGATGCGCTACACCTCAAAAAGCGAGCTCGTGTTCCCCAAAAGAGCTAAAGATGCCATCAAAGGCGACTCCGGCAAAGTTCTGGTTATCGGCGGCTCCGAAGATTATGTCGGCGCGCTCGCAATGGCCGGGATTGCCGCACTAAGGGCAGGTGTTGATTGGGTTACCATCGCAGCTCCTGAAAAAGTCGGATGGGCGATCAATGCATTAAGCCCCGATGTAGTTGTCAAAAAGTTTCCATGCAGAAACTTCACCGAAAAGTTCACTCCCCCCTTGTTGAAATTTGAAAAAAGTTTTGATGCCATCCTGATAGGGAACGGGCTGGGGTTGAGGTCAGGGGGCTTTGCGAAAAAATATATTAAACAATCGAAAAAGCACATCGTCATTGACGCCGACGGAATAAAATCAATTGGCCTCCACAACTGTAATACCGCTCTCCTGACGCCGCACCTTGGAGAATTAAATCTCCTGCTCGAAAATTCGGGGATCCCAAATAAATCTATTGCATTTGTATCAAACAAAAATATAAACATCCAAAAAAGGGCGGAAATAATTCAGGAAATCCTTAGAAAAAAGTTTCCATTAAAAAATATCGTAATCCTTTTAAAAGGCCCGATTGATGCCGTCATCTCAAAAGAGAAGATTGCCTACAACAAAACAGGCAACCCCGGGATGGCTAAGGCTGGAACAGGAGATGTTCTTGCCGGATTATGCGTTGGCTTTTTAGGGCAGGGATTAAGCTTGTTCCAGTCTGCCGTCAATGCCGCTTATATCAACGGGGCAATGGGAGATTTATTGCTGAAAAAAAAGAAAGGCTTCAGCTTTATTGCGAGTGACTTGCTCCAAGATATTCATGATTTCCATGCCTTGAGGTGATGATTACTGCCCCATTGATACTTTTGGATGCCTTCCTATGGCTCCACCCTCTTTATCTCAAGCCTGTCAAAATCCCTGTCAAAGCTGATTATGGATCTGCAGGAACGGAGTGATGCAGCCGTGTAATGAAGCAGATCAGAAATTTTTAATTGAGTTCGTTTCAGCCCCTTAAGCACTTCAAACCAAAGTGCTGAATCAAAGTCAATCACCTCAATGTTGCCTGCCTCGAGGATGGCCTTTGCCATCTCCTGGGCAAGGTAGCGGTCCCGGTTATGGTTTCCACCTTGCTGAAGCTTTCCAGCAAAACAAGTGCATCAGTCAGAAGATTCCTTTCCGCAATCAGTTTCCTGCAGGGTGCCTTCCGTAGGTTTTCGGTAAAGGCAAAGACAATGACAACTTTTTTCCCCGATGGAACCCCCGAAACACAAAATCATGGTGTGCTGAGGGTTGTCACCTCCGGGGGTTCTGTGGTTGACGTTGTTGGTATTGAGGTCATCCAGAGGGGGGCAAAAAAGATGAATCTTTCACCTTGTTCCAACTCCCGGGAGGGACAGGATTTCGACCTGGCATTGGCAATCATGTAGTTTCTGGTGAGAGTAATAACCTTGAATGGAGAAGTAATAACCCTTAATCGCCAAGCCCAGCAATTTCTCCAAGTGACAAAATAATTGGTAGTTTAGCCCTAGGGGATGGGCTTCTTCCCATCATTTCATTGAAATAGGCGAAAACTCATTAATGGGGATTAAGGCCTTTTGACTGGCGTATCACACTTTATGAGATGCAAAATAAAGGGAAAATGATGTTGGATTCCTGAACTTTATCAAATTTTCTGCGATTAATTTATTATTCTGAAGTTGTGGATGAGATGTAGTTTTATAAAGTAAAGTATACTCTTTTCCTGTTATGGATTTTACCTATGAAGGGCCGGAAAAGCTCAGAATTTTTGTTTCAGAAGTTATGGGAAGGATCGAGGGATCCCATTATCGCAGATTTAACCCGAGAGTTGTAGTTGGATCCCCCTATCTTTCCTCCTCTGGATTGTTTAACCAACACCACTTTGGCTATGGTTCGCGTGATGAGTTCAATAGGTATGTTGACACCCACATTGAATTGATGGACAATGCGTTAAGGGAATATGAAGATGGTAAAACACCTGCACAACGCAGAAGGGCAGAGAGGATGCTTAACCAATATCTCAAAATGATATGGAAAGTCAGGCTTAGTAATAATCCTATAAGACGTAAAAATCGCCAGTGGGTGTACGGTTGCTATGTCCCAGGGGAGGATAGTATTCTCATTGATGCATTTTCATTTGCACATATGATGCTTTCAATAAAATTTTTAGGCGGAGAGAGTGATAAGCAGTTTAAACATGAAGATATTTTACGGCACGAGCTTGTCCATCACTCACTTGGTGAATCACGATTTGTGAGAGGGTTTGCTCAAAATTATGATGCACAAGCCTATGCGGAATGGTGGGTTTCAAAAAGAGATAGCTTACAAACATGCCAAGAGCCAAGTAAACGTAAAAAATTTCGTGAAGCCCAATCAATTGGCAGGCATTATACAAAACAGGGTGAAAATTTAGGCCTTATACTGGGTGAGGAAGCCTTGGCCTTCAATTTTTCTTCCAGTAAACAAGTGTATTGCGGCCTTACCAAAGAAAACCCCCGCCACAAGGAGTTTCAAAGGCTTTTTGTAAGGGTGGGGGACGATATACGGCAATCCGGCCATCGTAAAACACTTGAAAAGATGCTCAATGCCCAGAACACTTCTTTTAGTGAAGGAAAGCATATTCTTGATGTATATTGAAAGACTAAAAACGATATATTTATATACAACTGTCTATTTATTTATACACATGTTCAAGGAATTATACACTCTAAAGCCGTTTTTTGAGGAGCCGGAGAGGGAATTCCACCTCAGGGAGTTTGCAAGGCTGAGCAAAATAAACCCCATGACAGCAAGCAAACATCTCAGTCAATGGGTCAAAAATGGGATTCTCGGGGTGCGTAATGAAAGGGGGCTTAAAATATATTACTCCCGTTCGGAGGATGTTCTGTTTAAAGAATTCAAGAAAATCTATACCTGGCTAAAGATAATAGAGTCTGGATTAGTTGAATTTCTCAGGGAAGAGTTTAACCAGCCGATAATCATTCTTTTTGGAAGCTGCGCCAAGGGAGAAGATAACGGCAACAGCGACATGGACATCTTTGTCTTGACTGAAACAAAAAAAGAAGTTCAGGTGAAGCCTTTTGAGAAGAAGGTAAACCGGCCGATTCAGCTCCATATCGTAAGTCATCAGGAGCTTGGCAGATTAAAAAAAACAGGCCATGAAATGCTCAACAGCCTCATCAATGGGAAAATCCTTCATGGCTATTTTGAGGTGCTCCCATGCTGAGCTGGGGTGAATATATCAAAAAGGGGTCCGTCAAAAAAACATATCCCGATAAAGGAAAAATCAGGGGATTATTGCATATAGCTGATAATCGGTTAAAGGTCATGGAGAAGCTTGGGCTTGACGAAGAAAATGCCTCAGTTGTTTTTACCAACAGCTATGATTCTCTCCGCGAAACCATGGAGGGGATTGCCGTGCTGAATGGCTATAACATCTATTCCCATGAGGCATTGGGATTATTCTTCAAAGAGGTCTTTAAAGACCATGTTTTTTATGCCAAATTTGACCGTCTTAGGATTTTGCGCAATCGAGTCCATTACTATGGAAAGCCAATCCCTTTCGAAGAAGCCAGGAAAGGCGTAGAAGACATGAAATCGGAGATTTCCCAGTTAAAATTGAAGTATTTACAAGAGGTTGAAGATGAGAAATCCAAAAACTCGGGTGATGGCGGAAAGAAAGTAACCACTAAATAGCAAAACGATCCTCACCTACCGCAAAAGAGGTGATGGTGCAAAGCAGATACAGAAAAATAATTGGGGGCTCATTTGACGAAATAAAAGGGGATTGGCGAGCGGGGGGTGCAGGAAAAGGGGTATTGGTCAAAAGAATAAAATATTTTAAGCAAACAAGTTATGGCCTTTTTATATCTCCCAATATATAAAAATCCCCTTTTGGTGAATTGTCGCCTGCAGAAGGTAAAAACGGAACATAAATGCCATGGTTCCTTTCAAACCCTTTTGCATATTTGGGAAAAACCGGAACACGAATGTGACCACCATCATGCCCTCGTGCTGTCAGTATCCTTGTGTCTGGGTATTTAGCCTTTATGTAACCGTGTTCACCCATTCCTTCATAAGGCAATTCAAGAGAAAAGTTGATAAAGAGTTTTGTTGACATATCTACATATAATTCCAAATCCCTGGTTTCTATCCCGAGGGGGATAAGAGCAGGATTTCCTCTGAAGAGGCCGAAACGAGCGGGTTTTTCCGAATCCACTTTCAGGGCGTGATTCCCAAATCCTTTTTTGAAAGCAGTTTCAAGTTCCTCAAATGTAATACGAACAAATTCTTTTTCGGGCATTTTTCCCTGGAAGCAGGCTTTGTTTATAATGATTTATATCCTGAAATTTGTATATTGAAAGAGATACTTCTCAATACTCCAGATAACAAAAACCCCACTAATCCCAAACCTTAAGGCGGACCATTTATCGTGCGGTTTTTGGGATTAAAATCTCATTTTCCACCCATATATTTTATGGGTGGTTGACAGCGAGATAACCAGTTTCGTGGAAAATGAAACAAAAAAAACTGATGTTTTTTTCTAGTGGAGTAAACTTTTTCAAAGTTTATCCACGAACAAAAAATCCGACCCGAGCGACCGGAGGGAGCGAGCATACCGCCGGTCTATTGACCGTTGCCGACCGAAGGGAGCGCAACTAAGAAAATCCTCAGATTTTCTGTTGGCGGTGGTCGGATTTTTTTGATATTTCAGCCCAAAGGGAGGGTGATTATAACCGAAAATTTTAATAAAAAAAGCAACCTATCTTCTCCAGTTAAACAATCCTTATATAACCCATCAGATACCCCTTTAGAATGAACCACGCCATCATCCTTGCGGCAGGCAAAGGGACACGGATGCACTCCCCTATCAATAAGCTGCTGATGCTCCTGAACAGGGAGCCGATTCTTGGGCACACCCTTCAGGCTTTTGAGAACTCCAGCTTTATTGACACCATCACTATTGTCGCAAATGAGGAAAATCTCGGGGAGATACAGTATCTGATCGATAAAAAACAGCTTTCAAAGGTCACCGGGCTAGTCAAGGGCGGCGAGAACAGGCAGGACAGCGCCTATGAAGGCATCAAGGCAGTTAAGGCAGAGCCTTCGGATATTGTCCTTATCCATAACGGAGCAAACCCATTCATCGATGACAATCTCATCGGAAGGGTCATCATGGCAGCAGGGGAGAGCGGGGCTGCTGCAGCAGGATTCAGGGCTTCAGACACCATCAAAGAGGCCGATGAAAAAGGCTTTGTCATAAAGACCCTTGACCGGAAAGGCTTATGGCATATGCAGACTCCCCAGGCAGCAAGATTTGACCTGATGACTCAGGCGATGGTGCATGCCTACAACGAGCAGTATTACGGCACAGACGATATGGGGCTGATTGAGAAGATTGGGGCAAAGGTTAAGCTCATCGAATGCTCAAAGGAAAATTTCAAGATAACAAATCCAATTGACCTGGAGAATGCAAGGCTTGTCCTCCATGCTGACCGCATCGGTTTCGGCCAGGATTCCCACAGGTTTGACAGCAATCCCAAAAAGCTGATCCTTGGAGGGGTCGAATTTCCAGATGAAAATGGATTGGAGGCAAATTCCGACGGGGATGTCATCCTCCATGCATTGTTCAACGCCATAAGCACCGCTGTCGGCGGAAAAAGCCTCGGCTTCTATGCAGACCCCCTATGCAAACAGGGAATTAAAAACAGCAGGGTCTTTCTTGAAGTTGCGCTCGGCATGGCCAATGAAAAAGGCTTTGCTGTCAGCAATATTGCGGTGATGGTTGAAGGGAAGAAACCGAGGCTTTTCAGCTATGAGGACAGGATCAAGGCAAATATTGCAAGGCTCTGCCTGCTAAACGAAGAGCAGGTCGGCATCGCAGCAACATCAGGCGAAGAATTTGCGCTGTGCTGTTGAAGAAAAAAGAAAAGGCAAAAGAACCAGAATGAGTTTTGCGTTCAGAAAAATGCCGGAAGCCTGCGACGACTGGCAGGTATAGGGGGTGAAGGGTTATCATCTAAGGGTTATCATCTAAGTGTTATCATCTAAGGGTCATCATTTAAGCCTTAATTCATACAGTAAACAGGCAGGTTTATATTGGTCATACAAATTTCTGCTTAGTAAAAAGAGGTTCTCAAGGAGGGGATGAACATTCATCAACCAGAGCATAGTAATGGGGCACTAGACGATTTTGTTGAACCAGAAGGCACAACGCCAGATGGTGAAGGTATAGATGGGGATATTCAACATCATTCAACTTCCGTGGGTTTGCCAATGTTAAGGAGGATTGAACAGCAACTATCTAATTTTCCTTATGATTCAAGTTTAAGGTCTTCAAGAAAAGAAGCAATTGCTTTGCTGGATAAACAGGGATGGGCATTAAGCGAAGAAGGAAATTGGCAAAGAAGGGTTATGCCCCATTGTCCTCCTGCCTTGAGCCCTCAAGGGCCTCAGGAAGAAAAGCCTTTGAATTTGCTTTCTGATTTTTTTCTGAGAAGCGGATTTACCTTTCAACAGCTTGAAGGGATTACTAACAGATGGGGGATAGAGCTTGATGGAAATGCTATAAAATATTTTCCTGCTCATGGAGGCAATATGGAGGTTGAATCTATCAAAGCTCCGGAGAGGATTGTAAAAGCGATAGAAGACATCTGCGGCCAGCCACTGCCCTTTGCTGAGGGTCACGAACAATTAAAGCGAAGAGGCTTTTATCAAAGATCCCTTCACCTTTTAGGAGATTACACACAAATTTACAGTTTAAGCGGTGGAGGGTATAATCTTATAGCTGTGGTCAGTCAAATTGGTAAGACCAAGCCTGAAAAAAGTGAAGGCCATTCAACGAGCGCATTAGTGAGGATAACTCCTCCCGGGCTGGTTAATTATCTTCATCATTGGATGATGTTAAATCCTTCGCAAATAAGCGCTGCTTCGTCTGAAAATGGATTAAGGCTGAATTACTTTATGGGTCCCCCAGTTGCGGCACTTATGGAAATCTGCGGAGATCCTGTTCCTCCTGAGAAACGGGCTGGTATTTTGGATGAAGCAGGATACAAGCCTCATGAGCAGGCCGATAGCGTTTTTAATTTGATGCCTCAGCAGACAAGTGTCTATGAAACTAGGCAGGGTAATCAACGGTTGATTATAGGAGAAGACGGTTCCACTCTTTTTGTTAGGCTGATGCATAAATAATTCCGAAATCAGCCCGGTATAATTTTAAACATAACGGGGCGTTGGAATTTTATTCACATTTATTGCCTGGCCA
>JACPBU010000175.1 GCA_016180165.1 Candidatus Woesearchaeota archaeon
AAAACGGGGCTGGTGCTGCCATTACTAAATCAATCTCGCCTGATCCGAGAAAGGGGCACAAAGAGCCGATTGTCTTTGCTGCGGGGAATAACTCGATGATCAATGCGGTCGGGCTTTCCAATCCGGGGATTGATGCTGCCATCCAGGAGATAAAAGATGCAAAGAAACGCACCAAAGAGCCCATCATCGCAAACATCTTTGCCTCAAAGGTTAAAGAATTCGGAGAATCTGCAAAGAGAATCTCCGAGGCAAAACCTGACCTGATTGAAGTCAACATCTCCTGCCCAAATGTGGATGATGAGTTCGGGAAGCCGTTCAGCTGCGACCCCGATCTTGCCGCAGAAGTGACCAAAGAAGTCCGAAAGAATACCAAAATTCCTGTGCTCATCAAGCTCTCACCCAATATCGCAAACATCTCTGCTATCGCAAAAGCAGTTGAGTCAGCGGGAGCAGACGGAATAACCTGCATCAACACCGTCGGCGGGATGGTAATTGATGTTGAAACAGCAACTCCGGTGTTAAGCAACAAAGCAGGAGGATGGTCTGGTGCTGCCATAAAGCCAATCGCAGTTAAGGCAATCTATGAATGCTATCGGGCTGTGAAGATCCCCATACTTGGGATGGGCGGGGTGATCACTGGTAAGGATGCTGTCGAGCTTCTCATGGCAGGAGCCGCTGCCGTCGGCATCGGGACAGCAGTTTACTACCGCGGCATTTCTGTTTTCAAAAGTGTAAATGATGAAATTGGAGTTTTTATGAGATTACACGGATTTAAAACAATTAAAGACATNNNACATGGTTGGAAGAGCTCATCTGAAAAATGAGCTTTATGAAAGCCTTGCCTTATAAAATGGAAATGAAAGCCTTATCTGATAAAATGGAAAATTATTCCTTGCTCCCGGAAATGCTCAAGATAGAGAGAATTATTGATGAAGCTCCAAACATAAAATCGTTTTTCTTCAGGCATTCCCTTGGCAGCAAACCCGGCCAGTTTGCGATGGTGTGGATCCCCCGAGTCGGAGAAAAGCCGATGTCCATCGCTGGCGATGATGGCAGAGAGTTCTTTATCACAGTGGCAGCTGTCGGGCCGTTTTCGGCTGCAAAACACAGGATAATGACTGGGCAGCTCGTTGGCATCCGGGGCCCGTTGGGAAATCCTTTTGTTCTCAAAGGCAAAAACATCGCTTTGGTTGCCGGAGGTTATGGTGCGGGGCCGATGGCATTTTTGGCAGAAAAGGCGATCAGAGGGGGTTATCATCCAAAAAACATCCACTATCTTGCAGGAGCGCGAAACAAGGATCTCCTTTTGTTCGAAAAGAGGATGGAGAAGCGCAACGTGAATGTCCACATATCGACCAATGATGGCAGCAAGGGGAAAAAAGGGTTTGTAACAGATATCCTGGATGAATTGATCGCCAAAGGGCGTGAAACAAAACATTCAATCGATATGGTCTACTGCTGCGGCCCAGAAATGATGGAAAAGGCAGTTTTTGAAATTGCCATAAAGGAGAAGATTGACTGCCAGATATCTGTCGAACGGTACATGAAATGCGGCATCGGCATCTGCGGAAGCTGCTGTGTTGACCCCACAGGATGGAGGATGTGCGTTGAGGGGCCTGTTTTTGATAAAAAACAATTATTGCAAGTCAAAGAGTTTGGCGTTTACCATAGGGATGCGGCGGGGAAGAAAGTTTCCTTTTAGCCAAATCATTTATATACTATAGCGCATTATAGTCAACTATGGCAACAACCATCCAAATCAGCAAGGAACTCCAGCAGGAATTGGTCAAGCGCAAGCTTTCAGAAAGGGAGACTTATGAAGAAATTATTTGGGATCTGCTGGAAGACACCATGGAATTAAGCAAAGCAACAAAAAAAGATATTGAAGAATCAAGGCAGCAAATTAGGGAAGGCAAGGTCCATAGTTGGGAAGAAATAAAAAATGAGCTGCGCCTTAATGTTTGATATCATTTTCTCTGATAAGGCCAAGAAGCAATTTCTCAAACTTGAGAAGCAGATCCAGGAGAGGATAGGCACGGCGCTCGAACGGATAAAGATCAGGCCTGAATCTTATGTAGAAAGGCTGACAGGAGAGCCCGGATTTAAATTCAGGATAGGGGACAATAGGCTTATCCTTGATATTCAGCATGAAAAGCTTGTGATTTTGGTGATCAAGGTTGGCCATCGGAAGAATATCTATACTAAAGCATTCTAAGAAAAATCAGAATGGGGCCTCCCATCAAAAAGGATTACTGCCACTTCATTTTTGCTTGTATCCCGGAAGTGGATTCTTCCTTGCATGATCTAACTTTTCCTGAAGGGGAAGCCCTTCCCAGGCAAAATAATGGCCGTCGAAAACAAATCTCTTGGTTGGATGACCTGTATCTACAATTGCCGTCGAGCGCTGCCCGAGATGTGCAACAGCATGCTGAATTGCCTTAAACATGGGGTCTTCCTGGCGAATATTTGCAATGAGCCTAAGCCATTGGTCATTGATATGCTCAACACAATCATAAACACCTAAAGGGAAAGCACCCCCATAAGATGAATAGTTGTTAGGTAGTGGCGACCCGACTAGAGGCATTATTAATAAATAATCCCGGCCTCTTTGATATTCTAATCTGGAGATTTCGCTGGGATGCACACAAGAAACATCGGGATTTGATATTCTTTCATAAAGAATCTTACCACTTCCTATCTGCGGGCCCTTCCGGATTGCCTCTCGAAGTGACCACTCCTTACCTACCGCCCCGAGAAGTGCACTTACCTGATGATCTGGCAAAAACCAGTTAGAATAAACATAGAGGCTTACCACTCCATCTAAGCCGGCAGAAGGACTATAGGCCAATACTTGTGGAGGTGGCGTTACTGGACCCATAACCAGCCTGGAAATGCAGATTAATATAAATATTTATGTGTTTCATCATATATTTTGG
>JACPBU010000176.1 GCA_016180165.1 Candidatus Woesearchaeota archaeon
CCTGATTTACTCTCAGAAAGGCTCAAAGACGCAAAAAGAATGAGAAACATCCTTGCCCACGAATATGGGGAAGTTGACGATGAGATCATATTTCATGCTGTCAAGGAGGAGATGCCAAGGGATATAAAAGAATTTATTTCTTTGATAAAAAAGAGCCTCTTTGAGCCAAAAACAAGAAAGGGGAAATAAAATCCCCACGGCCGGATATCCAGAGAACGGAATTCTTTGCGTAAAAACCCGCCCTTCTTCGAACCAGCAACGCATCGGTCCTTGCTGCCTTTTGCAAAGCAACTACAGCCGAACGCTCTGCCGTTGAGCTACGTGGGGATCAGGGTATAGAGAGCCTAAGCCGTTTATAAATATTACCCATAGTTTTATTAATCTGCCGGCAAAATATTGCCTCCATGAATTACCCCCAAGCCCTTGCTTTTCTTGAAACGCTGCCCGGAGCGGAGAAGATAGGCAAATTCCACCAGAACCTGAATCCAATTAAAAAACTGCTGAAAAAGCTCGGGAACCCCGAAAAAAGCCTTAAAGTCATCCATATCGCCGGCACTGTAGGAAAGGGCAGCGTCGCTATGATGGTTTCTTCAATCCTCAGAGAAGCTGGCTTTAAAGTCGGAACATACACTTCGCCGCATGTCTGGGATTTCAGGGAGCGCTATCTGCTCAATCTGAAAAAAATCTCAAAACAAGATTTTGCAGCAGTGCTGACAGGGACCAAGCCTTTCATCAGAGGCCAGTCTTATTTTGAGGTGATAACTGCCGCTGCCTTCCGGTATTTCAAAGAAAAAAACGTTGATTTTCTTGTCTGTGAAGTTGGGATGGGGGGTAGGCTTGATGCCACTAATATCATCACTCCTCTGGTGTCGGTGATCACCGCAATCGGATTGGAGCATACTCATGTTTTGGGAAATTCTCTCCCAAAGATTGCACGGGAGAAGGCAGGCATCATCAAGCAAAACGTTCCGGTGATTGCGGGTGCGGCAGGAAATGCGCTTTTGGAAATAAGGAAGATTGCGGCAAAAAGAAATGCGCCTGTGATTACAGTCTATAAACCCTTGCAGAAATATACGCTTGGCCTAAAGGGAGAATTCCAGAAGATGAATGCTGCAATCGCAGTGGAATCAGCTAAGGTTCTTAACACCAAGTATCGATTTCCTATCTCAAAAGCTTCAATAAAAAGCGGATTGAGGAAATCATTCAATCCCGGGCGCCTTTGCTTCATCAAGAAAAATGTCCTTGTGGACTGCGCCCATAACCCCGATGGGATGGAGGCGCTTGCCGTCGAGTTAACAAAGCTGAAAAGGAGCTATAACAAAATAATTCTCGTCATCGGCATCCTGAAAGACAAAGATAAAAAGAAGATGCTGGACATCATAACTCCCTTAGCTGACACCATCATACTCACAAAGCCCAACATTCCAAGGGCAGAAGACCCAAGAAAACTTCAGAAATGCTTGAAGAAGGAAATGATGATGAAAAACTATATTGCCCCTACCGTTAAATCGGCAGTTGCCCTCGCTAAAAAAATTGCAGGAAAGAAAGATTTAATAGTGGTGGCCGGCTCAATGTATGTAGCTGGTGAACTGCAATGAATATCCAGCTTAATCCTGGGGCGAAAGGAAATGTATGTAGCTGGTGAACTGCAATGAATATCCAGCTTAATCCTGGGGCGAAAGGAAATGTATGTAGCTGGTGAACTGCAATGAAGACACACCTTAATCCTGGGGCGAAAGGAAAATTGCTCATCGCCCTTGCCATGGCGATGTTCGCATTCATCGGGCCATTGCTCCGCATATCATCGCTTTCAAATTATGCGCTGCTGTTCTATTCCGGGCTCATCGGCTGGATCGGGCTTCTGGCCTATTTTTTCCTTTCCAAAAAAATATCTGTGATTTTGCCGGTTAAAGAATTCAGGCTTCAGCTTTTGCTCGGCATCCTTGCATCAATCAACCTCATCACTTATTTTGAGGCATTTAAGAGGACATCCATAGCCAATGCCGTCTTTCCCCACTACCTTGCCCCGATAATTGCAGCGTTGTTTGCGCCATTGCTTCTGAAAGAAAGGCTTGAGAAAAGAACCCTTGCTGCGCTGCTGCTATCCGTCGCCGGGCTTTTCCTGATTGTCAG
>JACPBU010000177.1 GCA_016180165.1 Candidatus Woesearchaeota archaeon
TCACGCAATGCAAAGTTCCAAAACTCGCCTGAAAATGCGCAAAAGCTTCCGCTGATATCAGTGCCGATATCATCAATCTTGCAGACCATCCTGCCAAACTGAGATGGGGAGGTTAGCAGAAGCCTCAACCCCGCTTTCTGCAGGACCTCGATGCCATTGCTATTTTCAGGGACGGTGAAGCATCTGCTCTCTGCCCTATTACCCGGGAATGAGACGACAGTGCAGACATCCGCACCGAAGGAAACTGGCAAAATAATTGCGAGGCTGAGCATCCCCAGAATCCAAACAAAAAATGCCTTCAACGCACTGACTTTTTTCATTGGGTTTCCTCAATTGGATTCCTCAAATTACTTCTATCCTTGGTTCCATCTTTTCCCTTAATTCCATCTTCGCTCTTAGTTCCATCTTTTTCCTTGGTTCCATTTTTTCCAATAGTTCTGTCTTTTCCCATAGTTCTGTCTTTTCCCATAGTTCTATCATTTTCCATATTTCCACTTTTCTCCTTAATTCCATCAAATGTTGCAAATCCTTTTGCTTTTTTAAGCAGTTCCGCTGCAATCAATTTCTCATCAAATGAGCCTTTTGCCCAAATCAATCTCTGCCAATGGGATAAAAAAAGCAAACGACACGTTGCTTACAAGGTGGATAACGAAGAAAGGGATTCCGCCAAGCATAGTTCCGATGATGCCTGCTGGGAAATACCATGTCCAACTGAGGTTCATGATAATATCAAAAATAAGTGTTGATGAGGCTGCAGCAAGCATGGATGTACCATAGGCAAAGAATAAAGATAGATTCTTTAATTTAGGGGTGCTCTGCAAATATTTAACTGCTGGCATCATCAGGCCGCCAAGATATCCTGCAATTCCCCAGGAGAGCATCTGGAACGGCGTCCAGGGGCCCTGGCCGCCCATGACCGCAAAATTGGAAAGGTAGCCAGCGGCGGCGCCAGTGAAAAAGCCTTTCCCACTGCCAAAAAGCGATCCGGCAAGGATAGCAAAAAAGGTTATCGGCTCTGCACTGGGTATAGCCTGCATCGGGACCCTTAATGTTGCCGCAATAAAAGAGAATGCAATAACAATAAGCCATTCCTTCAAAAAAAGAGCCCTAAGCTGCTGCTGGAGGGCATAGACGATGAATTTCTGGCCCTGAGAATATCTGGATTGCTGCCCCTGATCCTGCCCGGACACAAGCCCTGTTAAGGAAGCATGGCTTTCTTCCAAAACATATTCACGTATGACTCCTGCATCTCCAACCATTCTTTTCTCCATCCCCCCTTCCACTGAAGAAAAGCGACCTCCGTTTAAAAGGGTTTTGGAAGAATTTATATAGGTAAACCGTTCTTCAGCGATGCAGAATGATTATAAAACCAGAACTCGAAAAGCAGATTCCTTTTACCCTTGATGAGACAAACTTTCCCAAGCTTGGGGAGAGATACAAGGGGAAAGTCCGGGATGTTTACGCTAATGGTAACCAGCTTATCCTCATCGCCACTGACAGGGTTAGCGCATTCGACCGCATCCTCACGACGATACCGTTCAAGGGGCAGGTGCTTAACCAGATGGCTGCGTTCTGGTTTGAAAAGCTGAAGAAGATCATCCCCAATCACGTCATCGCCATCCCCGACCCAAACGTCATCGTCGCAAGAAAGGTGGAGATCATCCCGATCGAGATCGTGATAAGGGGGCATCTCACCGGAAGCGCATGGAGGGATTACGATGCGGGGAAAAGCATCTCCGGCCTGCATATCACGCCAGGCATGAGGAAAGACCAGAAATTTGAAGAGCCACTGCTTACCCCATCGACAAAAGCAAAGCACGGGCATGACCTCCCCATCTCGACTGAGCAGATAATCGAACAGGGAATCATATCCCGCAGCCTGATGGAAACGATTGAAAAGACAGCAAAAGCGCTCTATAAAAAAGGGAACGAGATATGCGCAAAGCACAACCTTATCCTCGTCGATACCAAATATGAATTCGGCCTGCTTGATGGCGCACTGGTGCTTGCCGATGAAGTCCATACCCCTGACTCATCCCGCTTCTGGTATAAGGATACTTATCAGGAATTGTTTGAGGCAGGCAAAGACCAGCGGATGATCGACAAGGAATATTTCCGGCAGTGGCTTATCCGTGAGAAAGGATTTATGGGCGACGGGCCGATCCCTGAAATACCGGATGAGATCAGGGTTGAGTTTGCACGGCGCTATATCGAAGTTTTTGAGCAGATCACCGGAGAAACCTTTTCCGGCACGCCTGGGCCCGTGTTAGAGAGGATAAAAGAGAATATGAAATCAAAAGGGTATCTCTGATGCATTCATGCCGAGCAACAGCGGTAAAGGCAGCAAAGGCTGCAGGAAAGATCCTTCTGAAGTATTTCAGGAAAACAAAGAATATTCGGGAGAAATCCGGCCGGAGGGGGCTGGTGAGCATTGCCGATGAAGCAAGCGAAAGGGCAATCATCGGCATCATCAAAAATAAATTTCCCGGCCACAGCATCATAGCAGAAGAATCCGGCATCGACCACCAGCATTCACGTTTCACCTGGCATATCGACCCTCTCGACGGGACAACAAACTATATCTTCGGGCTTCGTGATTGGGGGACTGAAATCGGCCTTGCAGAGCCCCTGCGGTTTAATCTGCTGAAGAAGATTGTCAAAAACACCTACAAGATTCGCATGACCGGGGATGCGGTCACAAGCATGAGAAGGGTGGCAGAAGGCGCTGCTGACGGACTGCTGTTTTTGCGGCTTAATGACTGGGATGTCGCAGCCGGCTCCTTGATCATCAGGGAAGCTGGGGGCAAAGTAACGACGCTCTCCGGCAAAGAATGGGAGCTGGGGGATAAGGAGTTTGCGGCAAGCAATGGGAAGGTTCATTCCGGCTTGTTAAGGCTAATCGGCAGGAGACAATAGAACGATAAGTATTAGTTGAGCAATATTCTATATCACCCAAACGTCCATGCACTAAATGTAAATCCTTTTCCGGCAATTTCAAGAACAAGCGTATGGCTTCCATACTGCCCTTTGTAGGGGTTGTAGAGCCTTGGCTCACTTATACCCATTATCGGCAGGTTTATCATCGTTACATTGACCATTGTCACGTTTATCGTTGTTTTGTTTATTAATTCCATGCTCAACTCCTGCCTACCTTCCGGCAAAGGCGCATCGCCTCCAAAAGCCACATCATCCCCAAAATTGCCTTTTTCCATCGGCTTTCCGTCAATAAAAATGAACACTGAGGAATTTCCATCCTTATGCTGCGCAACGATATTTGCTGCTTTGGCTGTGAACGGAAGCGCAATCTTTCCCTTTTCTCCAATAAGCTCAAGGTCATCCGGATTGCTTTTCCAAATGCCCTCAAGGTAAAACCTGTTCGGCAAAAGGTCTTTTGGGAGAGAATAGTTTATGGTTTTTCCCGGCT
>JACPBU010000168.1 GCA_016180165.1 Candidatus Woesearchaeota archaeon
ATGTCAGGAGCAGGCTGTCTGCAGATCAGAAAAAAGCGTTGAAGCAGTTGGGAGCGGACCTTGGGAAGAAGACATGGCAGGAGGAGGAGCTGCACAACCGCTTCTGGGAGATCGCAAAGGAGAACGGCATCGGATCAAAGGAATTCTTTGAAGGCGCTTACCTTGCGCTCATCAGCAAGACAAGGGGCCCGAAGCTTGCAAACTTCGTGCTGGCGGTGGGGAAGGGGAAAGCTGGAAAGCTGTTCCTTGAAGTCTGAATCATCAAAATATCCCTTTCAGGATTATATAGGCGAATTACTGCTTCACAAATTCTCCCGCATCTTTTTGATTATTAATGGACCAATCTCTTCCGGCTTTGCAATAACGACTTTCCCTTCTCTGACTGCCTGAATTTCATTGTAATGGCGAAGGACGGGGCCTACTGGTAAAATCCCCGGTGGAAGCTTTTCCCAAGGGACACCCTGCTCCAGGAGATACAGCCTTGCTAAAGTCTGGAGTGGCATGCTTGACTCCGCATCATTTGAGCAAGAAGCAGGATCCTGGATAAGCAGCAAGCTATCTTCAGAATTCATGACATATACTGCGCCTAATGCACCGTCCTGCACCATTCCCGAAAGGATGACTCCAATCACAGGTATTTTTTTTGGCACATTAATCCTCTTAAAGTAATCAGTTGCTGTAATAACGAGGTAATCAATATTGGGCCCAAAACTTTCACCACTTTTCATGGTGCGGACCTCTGAATAACCATGATATTTGTCAACTCCCGTATGCATCCTGCCCTTGCAGAAATATACCCCATTCCTTCCAACTTTCATGCCATCTTCGAGTAGCCTTGGCTCAAGCCTCGGGCAATATTTAATAAGGCCACCGACGGAAGAATCAATAAAAGGCTCATGATGAACTGCCACAATTACTGAAAGAGGCAATGTTTCCCTTGAAAAAAGGATTTTGTCTGCTGTCTCATTAAGATGGGAAAGGATAGTATCAAGCCCATGAGGAAATCCATTCGACTGGCCGATAATGACGCCAAGGACAGGCTGGATACTCCCACGATACAATCTTGACTTTGTGTTTTCCATCAATCATGGAAACTAGGGGAATTTATAAATGTTTCTTATGTGACTACAATGGAGTAGTGGATTCAATATTTTACTTACCGATACATTTAAGATGTATGCCAAATCTTTTTCGCATATGGCAAAAACGCCCAACATTTTGCTCGCAAACATTCTTTGGCATACTATCCTCAATCAAAATAGGAGAGGCATCCCTGTTTCATTTTTTGGGGGAAAACCTGAATGGCCTCTCCCGTATGGAGATAAACCTCATCTTAATCATTTGTTTACTTCCCCAACGGCTATTCTCGCATATGATCCTGGCGGAAGGATTATTTTCTTTAACCGAGGAGCAGAGGGTATATTTGGATACACTACAGAGGAAGCGATGGGTATGCCCTATTCACTACTTGTGCCGCAAGAGGAATTTAGGGCAAGGGAAAATTTTTTACAGGAACTTATGAACAGCGGAAAGGCAGACGGAAAGGCAGAATATGTCTCCCTTCAAAGCCTCAGGAAAGATGGGGGGAGGGTAAATGTTTTTGGGTACGTGTTTGCATATCCCTATTGCAGGGATGAAAAAGGAATAGCAGCTGTTTTTGAAAATGGCGGCTTGCTCAGGGAAGATGGAATTGATTAGCAGGGAGAAGGGAGATGGAATTGATCAGCAAGCAGCCTCCCGTTAATCTCCCCCCTTAGATTCTTTCCAATAAAACTTTTTATCTCATCCTTGTCCTTATAATTCCCCAGCAGCCATGCCAGCTTGATAAAGGCAGTCTCAGAAAGCATATCTTCTCCGGGGATCACGCCGATGTTCGCAAGATTTATCGCATTAGAGTAGACGTGCATGTGGACTTTGCCGAAGATGCACTGAGAGCACATCACAACAACCGTTCCCGATTTAATCACTTCTTCAATCGCTTTGAAGTTCTCCTCATGGATTTTGCATAGCTCATTAGGAACTCCGGTCGGAGCCTGCCCTAAACCGGTCCCTTCAATGACCAGGCCTTTGTAGCCTTACAAGAAGCTGAACTGCTCAGGGAACAGGTTC
>JACPBU010000169.1 GCA_016180165.1 Candidatus Woesearchaeota archaeon
CTTCATCAGGTAGTATTGGGGATGCCTCATGTTCATCTTTTCGGCAACATTGATTGAGAGATCGCAATGGCGCAAGGCCTCTGGCAGGTCATTATTCTTATAGCTTATCAATGCCCTATGGAAATAAGGCATGGGATAGCTGGGATTCAATTCAATCAGCGATTTTATCTGCTCTTCGGCTTCGGGAAACCTGCCCAGGCATATCAGGCATTCTATTCTCATTGAACACAAAACTTCCCTGATTCCGGGCTCCATCCTTCCGGGAAGAATCCTTTTGATTAAAGAGATTGCTTTCTCAAAAGCACTGTTTACCATATGCCCATCAATCTGGCGCAAAAGCTCTTCCAGGGCGAAAAGGCCATCCTCTTTCTCCTTGGAAGCAAGAAAATGCTCACAAAGCTCATCATCAGACATGGCAAATTGTTCACTCTCCTTTAAACTCGCCTGCTCCATCTCCTTATCAGGTAACCAGGAATTTTCATCAGGAGCGTCGCCTATGCAGGCATCAATCTTCTCTTTGCTGATGCCATGTTTTTTTGCAATCCTGCCATACTCTTCCAGAAATTTCTTTTTCTCTTCTTTTCCCATCATGCCAAAAAAGTTTAGGATCCAATCGAGATACGCCCTACTACTTTCCAGCCAGCTTCGGTTGTCAATTGTCCAGAGGATATAGCTGAATGAAAGATAAAGCTCCCTGTGCATTGCAGGCATTTTCTGGAGGGTATTGCTCAGCTCCATTATCACACTCTTTTCCAGGGGATGCTTAAAAGCTTCAATCGGAGAGGAATAGTTTGTCCTGAGGTTCTTAAGTATGGCAACAACATCCTTATCCTTCAGGCTTTTATGGGAAACATAATATTCAGCAATAGCATGCTCAATGGGCCCAAGCAGGAAGGCATATTCCTCTTCTCTCTGCTTTAGGGATTTGAGCTTTTTTATTTCTTCGTCATCTTCCTCCAAAAGCTCCCCTAAGGGGACAAACAAATCATTTTTCATGCCTTCACCACATTCATGAAACCAAATCCTGAAGAGTTCAGCTCTCCAAAGCCTGATTCAAGGCCCAGCTCAATCATCTTCCTCTGCAAAGGCTCAAGATGACTAAATTCAAACTCCCACAATGAGCCGATAGTCTTGACTTCCCTGCCTTCCTCTATCCTGTGGACGCAAACCTCTTTTTTTAACTTAAACTGCTCAAACAATCCATCTATTTCAATATCTTTTTTAAAGTATTGGTTGTATTTCTTTTCCAGATTCTCAGTAAGCTGCTTCAAAAACGCCCCGAAATCATAGCCTGGGCGCCAATACTCATAAGGCCTCCTGCTAGTGATGCCGTATTCTGCATACCTTTGTGGAGGGATTCTCAAAATGATAGGGGTGCCGGTTATCAGGTGAAGCTGTTCCTTCACATGAACCCTTAGGAAATCAACATTCTCTATTATAAAGTGCATCTCCCCAATTCCTACCGGCCTTGAGCGCTTCATGATCTCTGATATCTTTCCATATAGGTAGTAAATAAAATCCTTATCAGGAGAGGAAACAAGCAGCGTCCTTATGTTTCCAGTTTTCATTGATGCAGGGGGAAATATGTTGGAAAATGAATAGAACTTATAGCCAGTATCATCGTGCTTGTTAAAGTATTTTGAATCCCTCTGGAGAGCAAATAAAAAGCCACGAAGTTTAGAGTAATATTTAAGGTCGTATGCGCAATCTTTCAAGGCCTTCAACTTTATGATGAGCCTGATTCTGACCCCCAAAACTTATTATTGGAGGATAGGCTGTTGTGTTTCTTTAAATATATTTGGATTTTTCAAATTCAGCTGTTCCACGCCATTGAGCCCAATCTCTTCGGCCAGGAAAGCATCGGAGGGGCCAGGATTATTTATAGAGGACTTTGAATATCTTTAATAAAGGGTCAAAGTCCTCAATAGAGCCGCTTTGAATTCGCACAAACAAAGGGTTATTCAAAGCCCCCTGCACATTCCCCCCACCATCTTCAAAACCCCACCATTTGTATTTGTTTAGCACCTTCGAAATCCTAGACGATGCACCGCAGGCGCTGCGTCCCCGTAGGGGTCGTCCCCCCGCAACGCGCTCGCTGTCGATAGGTCCATTTAAATACTGGGGGGCAACTTTTTCACCTATGCTCGGCCAAAAGCAAATCGTGGAAATCAGGGAAGCATTGCAGTCTTCAAAGAATCCTTTGTTCTTCTTCGATGATGACCCTGACGGATTGTGCTCATTCCTTCTGCTCTACCGGCTTGTGAGGGAAGGGCATGGCGTTATCGTGAAAGGCAGGCCAAGCCTCGATGCTCTTTTCCTGAAGAAAGTCGAGGAATACCATCCCGACAGGATATTTATCGTCGATGTGCCTGTCGTCGAGCAGGAGTTTATCGACAAAGCAAAAGTGGAAGTCATCTGGATCGACCACCATAACCCTGTGGACCGGAGGAATGTGCGCTATTTCAATCCAAGGATCAATGACATCCACGACAGCGCCTGCATCACCAGGGTATGCTATGAAGTTGCAAAGCAGGATATGTGGATCGCGGCGCTTGGCAGCATCGCTGACTGGCAGATACCGGAATGGTTTGAGGATTTCAGGAAGCAGT
>JACPBU010000181.1 GCA_016180165.1 Candidatus Woesearchaeota archaeon
GCCCTGCGCTATCCAAGGTCAACAGGAGTGGGTGTCGGAGTTGAAAATCCCCTTGAGCCGGTAGCGGTTGCAAAGGCTGAAGTTTTAAGGGAGGGAAAAGATGTGCTTATCGTCGGTTTTGGCCCAATCGTAAACGCTGCTCTTGAGGCTGCCGGTGAGCTGGCGAAGAAGAAGATAAGCTGCTGTGTCGTCAATGCAAGGTTTGCAAAGCCCCTCCATGAAGAAACGCTCATTTCATTGGCAAAGAAACGCAACAATGTTTTGACCGTCGAGGAAAATTCTGTGAAAGGGGGATTTGGAAGCGCAGTCATAGAACTGCTCAGGGAGAATGATCTTACCATTCCGGTAAAGATGCTGGGCATCCCGGATAGGTTTGTTGACCATGGGAGCCAGAAGGAGCTTTACAGGATAATCGGGCTGGATAAGGAGGGGATAATAAGGGCAACAACCGATTTTGGAAAAAGAAACTATTAAATACTTTAGAATAACAAATATTTATATGATGATGGGAAGTGAAACGAATGCTTGAAGAATATTTGCCATTAGTCATCCATCCTAAGATTGCTCCATCGCTGCACAGGACAGTTGTTGGCCTTCTTGAGATTGAAACACGCCGGACTGTTACTTATGATGGCCATAGAAAATACCTTGAATCTCTCGGCGATATGCCTGCGCCTGTCCGAAGCCTTACTCTTGGTGAGGCCTGGCAAATTGTTTCGTCTGCTGATTGTGGGGTTCAGGGGGGCGGAATTGCGAATTTATGCGACCACTTAGACCATTACATTCCTAAAGATGTATTAAGATATTTGCCCGGTATGGAGTCAAAGAGGGAATATGAAACGCTTGCCAAGGCTGCTGCTTATCAAATGACTGTTCAAAGGGGAAATGATGGAAGGTTTAAAGATGGAACACAATGGCAATGGATTGATCTAAACCTTTGTTTATTTTGGGATGGGCCGTCAAGAAAAAAAGGGGATAAGGGGGGATATACATTCAGAGTCTGTATTAATAACCCAGAGCTACACGAAGAATTTCTTTCTGGCTTTACCCAGATTGGCAAGGGGGAATATTCATTTGGGGAGGTAATAAGGCTGGCCCAAGGGGCAGATATCGCACTTCTTGGGAAGGAAATTAACGGAAGACTCCCAATGCATAGGCCTGATATAAAGTTAAATCCAAGTGAACCTATCACATTTGCACGTTATAACTCCACTGGACCACTCGCTTTTGTTTTTGATGGTGAATGGTATGAAACTAAGCTCAGCCAGCCTGAAAGGGCAGTTTCAAGGGTATTTATTGATTTAACCTTCATACCCCCTAAAAGAATGGGCGAAACACTTGAGTTGATTGCAAAAACATTAACACTGAAAAGGCACCGGAACAAGGCAGATGCAAGTGTTCCAAAGGCAGCCCCCCAATAATTCAGCCAACTTGGCATTACCACTTTCTCGAATACTGTCCACCACCGGCAAAAGCTGTTCAGGAATGTTTGCTTCTTGCCTGCTTCTCAACGATCCCAAAGAGCTCGTTTAAAACATTTTGCGGGATGTCAAGTTTCATTGAGGTCTTAAGGTCTTCCAGAAAGCACCCCAATTCAAAAGCGGCCCTGGCTTTTCCAAGAGTTATCTGCCTTTTTGCTTCAACCAATAATACATTCCAATCAAGTTTTGTTGAGCTGATGATCCTTCTGGCATCGTCTTTGTCCTTCAGGCGGTCAGTTGCACATTTCATCAGGACAATGTCGTGGGGATCGGCAATCCTGAGGATCAGGCTGCTCCCATATTGGTGTATCTGCTCTGCCCTTGTTTTCATGGCATCAGAAAAGATAAAATCCACCACCTCGATGACAAATAAGTCAAAGCGCTCATCGCCCAGCCTGAACATCTCCGGAGCATTCCTTCTTGCACCATAACCCTTGAGGGCATCCATCTCCATGTAACCCAGGGAAAGTATCGCTTCCTTGAAGGCATCCCTGCCCCCCTCATCTTCAAACACAAGGTCAATGTCGAGGGTAGCATCTTTAAAGCCCAAAAACATCATCGCAGTTCCGCCGATAGCATAGGCTGTTATCTGGTCTTCCCTGTTGAAGGGGACATGCATTTTCCAAATCTTTTCTATCTCAATAAAATCTTTTGACCGGAGTCCGGGGAGGACATAGGCAAATGGGCATTTTCCCTTTGGAAGGGCGCTGCTCCTGAACTTCCCGGACATCCTCCTGATCTTCATCGCTTGGCGCGCAATTTCATACAAAGCTCCAACCTGCCTTTCGAGGTGATTTTCCCTGGCGAGGCGGTATAATCCGGCCCAATCGTTTATTTTTTTGAACAAGGCAAGGGATGCAAGGATCGCCCTGAAGCTTTTCGTTTTGATGGCATAAATCAGCGTCTCTTCCAGGCTTGGCTCTCTTCCATAGATTCTATAGGTGAGCGGTGTCGAAATTTTTATGGGGGAATACTGGTTGATGATCTCATAATAACTTTTGCCGCCCAGCTTGTTTTCCAGCGAGATCGAATAGACTCTGCGATTGCTGCTTTGCCTCTTTGTCTTGACGAAACCTTCCTTTCTCAGGCGGTGGATGTAGTACACTGCCATCTGCTTATTGACGCGGAGGATGTCCTTTACCGACTCGATGGTCTGGATGCCGGACAATTTGTGCACAAGCTCATTTGTTTCCATAGTTTAATCTAAGTATAAGTATTATATAAATGTTTCTATTTATCATGATTGATAGTTTAATCATGTTGAAACAGTTTACATGAAGCCTAAAACAAACGTTAAGAAAAATCCGAATCCCTAAAAATTATTTTCTGATTATTTCCTCACGCACCTTCCAAACTTATCCGGTGACTTTGCATTGCACTTCAGGCCATTGCAGCACTTTTTTCCGGAACTTCCACCGCAAAGGCTATATTTCGTAGAGCAAGGAGGTTCTTTGGGAGGATCTTTAGGCGGTTCTTTAGGCGGCTCTTTCTTTGGGCAGGGGCATTTTTGATTGCATGCAATCACCGCACCAGCCTTTTTTGCCTCGCATTCATTGTTGTAGGTTTTGCCATCAGTTCCGCACACAGGAATATACAGTGCAGGGCAGAAAGTTTCTTTGACGCATTTTCCCATTTTGTCAGGAGATTGGGCATCACACCTGAGGCTGCCGCAGCAGGTTATCCCAGCAAAGCCGCCGCATGCCCCGCCTTCCTGAGAACAGGGCTTAGAGGGCGTTTTTGGAGGATTATTCGGCGGCGGAAGGATCGGGCCGGATGAAATTCCTGCGGAGACGATGCCGGCAACAAATATAGCAAGCATTACGATAACAGCAACTGAGAGAAAAACGGCTTTTATTCGCTTGGTATCCCCCATAGGAAACAAAAAGAAGGCGAAATTAATAAATGTTATGGTTCTGGATGCCTGAAAATTCTGGTTTGGGAATACGGGGGAGTTATAGATGGATATTCAAGTTCCCATTAATCGAAGAGGCAAAACTTTTTATTGCAGCGCCCTTCTCCA
>JACPBU010000001.1 GCA_016180165.1 Candidatus Woesearchaeota archaeon
CATGATTTCCTCGGCAACAGCCAGGTGTTCGTCTTCGCATTCAACTTCAGCGACGGCAGCGGCGGCCAGCAGGAAGTCGCGCTGACGATACGGAACAATCTTCCTACCATCGATGCCAATTTGACCTCGCTCTCAACTCCCGAAGAGGCGACTCTCTTAATCGACCTTAGGCCATTAGAGTTTGATCTGGAAGATCCAGGGAATCTGACATGGAAATTGAGCTCTGTCAATGGAGGCCAGCTTTTCAATGCTACCCTTGAAGGAACCCTCCTGACTATATCGCCCAATACCGATAGGTTTGGAATTGGGAGTATTGCCCTGGAACTTTTTGATTTAGATGGTGGCTTAGCAAGCCGGGAAATCAGCATTGAAATCCAGAATACTAATGATGCACCTTCTTTTATTGGTGAAGTGCCTGATGTTTCCCTGTTTGTTGGAGAAAATTTTATCTTCGATGCAAACTGCTCCGACAGTGATAACGACACTTTACAATTTTTTGATAATTCAACTCTGTTTTCAATAGGGCCACTTGATGGCATCATCAACTTTACGCCACTTGTGCAGAATATTGGTACTTATGGAGTTTCCATAACCTGTAATGATGGAGAATTGACTGCAAGGGATGATTTTATCTTGACTGTAGTACCTGTGCCTCCACCCTCTAATACTGCACCTGTGCTCTCATTTATCTCCGACATCTCTGTCAATGAGGGAGAGACCATTACAATAGTAGCGGAAGCAACTGATGCGGAAGGGGATATTTTAGTTTTTTCTATCAATGATTCAAGGTTTGTGAAACAGGGAACTGATGGGAGTACTTTCACCTACACCACTCTCTTTACCGATGCAGGGGCCATCATAACCAATGTTTCTGTCTCAGATGGGCAGTTAAGCGATGACCAGGCAGTAACTATCCTGGTTGGCAACGTCAATCGGGCCCCATTATTGGAGACAATTGGGAATAAACAGACCAATGAAGGGCAGCTTCTCAGATTTACCATCTCAGGAAATGATCCTGACAGCGATGTTTTATCTTTCTCGGCTGGCAATCTTCCGGAAGGTGCTGCCTTCAATGAGCTGTCAAGGGAGTTCTCATGGACACCCAGCCCATCACAGGCAGGCATATTTCAGGTGGACTTCAGGGTATCAGACGGAGCATTGAGTGATAGTGAGGCTGTAACAATAACCGTCGGTAATGTCAACCAACCACCCGTGATCACCTCTACTCCTGTCACGACCCTTCGGGAAGTTTTTGGATCAAAGTTAGTTTCAACCTACTCCTACCATGTTAAGGCAGAAGACCAAGATAATGAGGCAGTGGTGTTTTCGCTTGATAAATTTCCTGATGGGATGAAGATCGATACATGGACTGGGCTCATTACCTGGAAACCTACAGCTGAGCAGGTGAAATCCAGGCATGAGGTTATCGTGAGGGCCACAGACCCCCACGGAGAATTTGCGGTGCAGCAATTCACTATCACGATCGAGCTTCCAAAAAAAGATTCTGATCCCAGGGAAAAACTTTTCATCAGCAGGCTCAGGATGGATGGCCAAGCCTATGAGGTTTACCAGCCCGGCGACTCTATATTTTTCGATCTCACTTTTGAAAATATCGGGCGATATAACACCAAGAAAGGCACTATCAGAGTCACAATCCCTGAGCTTGGCGTTTCACGAAAGCTTGGGCCTTTTTCGGGGCTTGAGATTGGGGAAGGGATGGGCAGGGGAGTCCTTATCGAAATCCCAGCAAATGCAGCAGAGGGGACTTATACGGCAAGAATCTCACTGTCTGATGTCAATGGAAACAGGAGAAGCAGACATAGGGACTTTAGGGTTGTGGGTTAGTTAAACATGTGATATTAAACATGTGATATTAAACATGTGATTAATAGGAGGTCATCCTTAAGTGTTGCCTGTTGAACTGTTGACAGGATGTCAGGGTGTTTTAGAAAGGGTATAAGATTTAGGGTTTAGGAACAGAGTGTAGAATCAGGCGCATAAAGGGAGTTTATGCTAAGGTAAGTGGGAAGTCAGTGTAAGCTTAGAGATGGTAAAAAAGGGTTGAAGCTAAGGGGGAGCAAGAAGAAATATAAGCAGTTGGAAAAAAAGCTATTAGGTTGATTTAAGGAGGTATAACCTGCATGAGAATAAATAAACTGCAGGAGAATATATAATCTGCAGGAAAACACCGAATGGGTCGGAGAAAAGCGATTGCAAACCTTATGCCTCAAATATGTACCCCCTTACTGGTGGTAGAAAAAATTAACTACTATTGTATACTGAATCACAATAATATTTATATATAAGCTGAAAATATCAAGGAAGTAATAAGATGGGGGTTTTCATCGACTTCCTTTACTATTGAAAAACACTTTGGGGGTATACAACATGAAATCAAGTCGAAATCTAGGGATTATATTCGGGCTTTTGCTCATCGGCCTTTTGGCTGCGAGCGGCATTGCTGAAGCGGCATGCACATCCAACTGCGGATCTTTTTCCGGGGGCGGTGTAACTGTAACCAAGCTTACTGTCGAAGCCAATGATGTGGATCTCTCGACTTCTTCTTCAGAACCCAAAGAACTCACTAAAACTGATGAGATCGATGTCTTAGTCATATTCAGGCTCAACAAGACTGTTGAGGATGTCCAGGTCAGGGCGGAATTAACCGGGTATGACAAAAGCGACAAAGACAAGGTGAGCGATGAGACTGACTCTTTTGATGTCGTCGCAGGCAATGTCTATGACAAAAGGCTAACTCTTGAGCTGCCGGTGAGGCTTGACCAAGGAAGTTATGCATTGAAAGTCAGGCTGGAGACAAAAGAAGAAACATTCACCCAAACATTCCCTATCTTCATAGATGGCAAAGAGCACTTGCTCGAAATAAGGGACATCGTTTTGAGCCCAGAATCTGAAGTCAAGGCTGGAAGAGCATTATTGGCCAGCGTCAGAGTCAAGAACAGAGGAGAGAACCAGGAAGAGGATGTGAAAGTAAAAGTCAGCATCCCAGCCTTAGGCATCAGTGCCTCTGATTTTATAGATGAGCTTGATGAGGAAGACTGCACCGATGCAGATTGTGACGATTCGACCACCTCAGAAGAGCTATATTTAAGGATCCCTGATTGTGCTGAGCCCGGAGAATATACCTTACGGGCAGCCGTAGAATTTGATGATGGCGATGAAGAATCAGTCCAGACGGCCAAAGTGGTTGTCACTGAGGGAGATCTTTGCCAGGCAGGCGGCGCAGGGAAAGCACCTTCACAGGATGCAGGCAGCAAGACCATCATCGCAGTTGGCCCTGAAAGCCAGGATGTCGCTGCAGGCGGTTCTGCGAGCTACCCGCTTACCTTAACCAACAATGGGGCAGGGTCAAGGAGCTTCACCATCGAGGTTGATGCACCATTTTCCGATGTCTCTGTTTCCCCTTCCAAGGTGCTTATCGTAGGAGCAGGAGAGTCAAAAGCAGCCTTTATCACACTTGCTCCTAAGCCAGGGGTCAGCGGAACACAGCAGTTCACCGTCAGTGTGTCCAGCGGGGATCAAGTGCTGAAGCAAGTTCCTCTCAAAGTGACTGTACTCGGAAAAGCAGCTTCCTCAGCTGTAGGGAAAATCAAAAAAGCCCTCGAAGTCGGGCTCATAGTCCTTGTAGTCCTTGTAGTGATACTGGGGCTGATCATTGGCTTCAACAAACTTAAGGGCAATGATGGGGAAGGCAAGGGAGAACAGAGTTATTATTAAGGGCTTTTTTATCCCTTCTTCTTTTTCTTTTTTCTTTCCTATTTTGTCGCCTCGTAAGGGAGGATATCAATGAAGAAAGCCCCTATCAACCTGACTGCATCGAATGCCCTATCATCGGTTCTTTTAATGTTTTTTTTAATGGTTTCCTTAGTGGTTTCTGTCTTCAATGCTCCATTTGCGGCTGCTGATGCCTTTTTTTCAGTCGAAACCGGAGAGCCTGTTGCAGGGGAAATTTCAGGAAAGATGATTACGGTTCCTCTGAAGATTATAAACGGCCCAATGCAGCAAACGGTTGGGTTCTCAACAGACAAGCCTTTTGCGACTGTTTCGAGCCCTAAAGCTTCATTCAAATCCAATGAGGCAAAAATATTGCTTCTTTCCATCGACCCAAAATCGGCTGTTGCGGGGGAGCAGGAAATAACCCTGTTTCTGGTTTCAAGCCTTGACAACAAGAAAAGAGCCTTTCGGCTGAATGCCAGCCTGCCTTCTTGTTATGAATCTTCATTTGAGCTGATCGAAGAGCCTCCAAAGGACCTGTGCGGTTGTGATGATTTGCTGATTTCCTACTCACTTGCAAACACGGGGATAAAGGCGGAAACCTACCTTATGACGCTCAACTACCCCGATGGATTCAACGATTCTTTGGGAGAAATCCCCGGGAGTGATGCCTCTGGAATCACCCTCCTGCCCGGAAAGAAAAAAACTTTCTCTATCGTGGGAAATGTCGATTGCGAATTTTCCGGGAAGATTTTTATTTCAGCTGAAGCGGTGTCGAACCAGACCGGACAGAAATTATCTCTTGAGAATGTTTTTGGGGTTGAGCCTTTTGAAGAATGCTATGCGACGGTCGTTTCCTTGAAGGATCAGGCGGTCAGCTATGATGGAAAGATTGTTCCCTTTTCTGTTAAGAACACGGGAAAAAGGGCATTAAGCTATAATCTTTCTGCCGAAGGGATAGACTGGTTTGAGCTCAGCTCAGCAACATTCAGCCTTGTGCCCCGGGCGAAGAAGCAGCTGACTTTCCATCTCAAGCCAGCGGAGGATACTCCTGAAGGAGAATATCCTGTCATTTTAACCTTGAGAGGAGAAGAGTTTGAGGTCACCAAAGAGATATCTGTCAAGCTTTCCAGACGCAACCCTTTTTTTGGGCAAGCTGTTCTCTATGCCCACTTCTCCCGGTATTATGTGCTATTGGCAATTGTCGTTATGCTTTTGGCAGGCATCAGGATTTCCTCCTGGAGGAAGAAAAGGAACCAGAAAAAACTGCGGATGCTCAAGAGATTGGAAAAATTGCAGGAGCGAGAGAAAGAAAAGATTCAGGAGAAGGGGACAGTTGAGAAAAGAACTGCTGATATTAACGCTGAAAAAACTGTTAAAAAAGCTGCGGATAATAGTGAAATGAAACAAGCGGCAAAGGCTATTATCCTGACCCTTGTTATCGTCGCTGCGGGAATCTTTGGCACTGAACAGTTGAAATCAAAGAGGGGTTTCGAAAAGATTGGAACCCTTTACATCACTTATCAACCTTATTCTTCCTATGGCCTAATCGGTGCTGGAGCTCTTGTGCTTTTTGCCTTGGGCTATGCCCTGATAAGGAGGAGAAAAAAAAGAAAAAGGGTATTTGTTTAGCATCTTCGAAACGCTTGACTGGAGACATGAGTGTCCTGCGTCCCCGTAAGGGTGGAAAAGCGTTCCGGTCTGCGGACGGAGGGAGAATCCAGCGTTCCGGTCGCTTCGCAACGGAGGGCGGCCCCCGCGACGGAATCAATATAGGCTAAGAAGCGTTTCGACCTGAGGTTGCTAAACAAATACGAAAAAGGCTATCAGCAGGAAGACCTGCTCTTGAAAAGCCAAAGAAATAAAGTGGGGACGCTGGGACTTTCAGCACCCTCTAATATTCCTTAAAGGATGTTTTCGAACCCAGATCCGAGGCTTTCTTCGGGAAGATCCTTTCATCGCTTGCGCTCAACCCTCCATAGCTGGAGGCCCCTATTCTGGCCAAGTTATACTACGCCCCCGACAATAAAAAGCAGTTGTAGAGATTATATAAATGTTGTTGTCGAAAACTTTGAACAGAGCCCGTGTAGGCCCTCCACAAGATTTTCTGGTGAACTCCGGGAAGGACAGTTATTGAACTCCAATTAGGGTTTCCAGTGAGCTGCCATTAATAAAATTTAATCGTATCACCGACGGCAGTCTTTGAAGCATTGACAGCCCCTTCAGGAGCTTCGATAATATATTTTGCAGCATTTGCGGCCTTAAAGAAGTGCCATGGCTTTAAGTTTTCCTTCAATTCGACCACTTTCTTCTTTTCGTCGAGAAGGATAATATCGATAGGGAAGAAAACAAAGAGCATGTGGAGTGAAACCTCCAATGGGCGAGGGAAATAAAACAATAATGCTTTGGGCTTTGCTGTGAACATCAGGCCAATGGCCTTCGATAGCGGGGTGCTGCAGGGTTTTGCGCAATCTGCTATCGTCGTTCTTTTTGATGAGTTGATTATTTTCATTGGGAAGTCAGTCCAATTCAATTTTGCATTTTATCAATTTTTTATAGGCTGGGTTTATTCCTTTAGGCTCGGGATAGGAAAGAACCCTGCGGGCTTTAGCCCGCAGCAGTTTTGTTTATAGGGGGCTTCGATCATCTGTAATAATGCGCCAAAATCCTCAATAAGGCAGTTTTGAATTTGTACAATAAAAAGGTTATTCAAGCTCCCTATGAACTGTTTCCGGCTGTTAAAAGGCGGTATTAGTTTGATTATTATTGGACTGTTCATGCCTAAGCTCGATGGACAGTTGTTTTGCCGTTCAAATACTACTCATTTTCCGTTCAGACACTACTTAGATACTGCCTATAAGGAGCTGCGCTTTAAAATAGTTGTTTTTGTTGCAGTCAAGAGCGATAAACGAAACATTTAAATATATGTTTGAAAAATATGGTAGGATACGCAAAGTGATGTATCCTTAGGAATTAGGCTAATTGTGGAAAATTAGCTTGGTTTTTTTGGTGTTAACTTTTTCAAAAAAGAGGTTGATAGCATGAAGGTTTTGCTGACAAAAGAGGGTGGTTTTTATTCAAATAAATTTTTACCTGTTGTTCTGGTGATGGTTGTTGGTGTTCTTGCGTTGATTGTTTATGCTAATGTTTTACCAGCAAGTATAAGGCTTGATGCTCCAGGCACTGGGACAGTCAATTACAGTTATAACAGCCTTAACGAGCTTCTCAATCTTACTTGCACTATCCTCAATGTTGAAAGCGGGGATCGGGCGAATGTAACTATCGTGCATAACTTTACAGGAACTTTTTTAGCCAATAACTCCAATGAAGGAAATGCCCCTGGCGGAGATAAAAATACCACTAAAGAAATTTCCTTGGTTACTGATCAAAACCGCCCATTAAATTTTACTATTAATGTTACTGGGCTTAACTTTGCTAGCGGTGTATGGGCATGTAATGTCAGTACTGCAGCTGAGCCTGGGTCTGGTAATCTTTCAAGCAACAATACTATCAGTTTTGATAGTAAACTGCCGAGTACTTTTTATTTTGAAAATTCAACGAGCGCAACAAGCAACAACAGTGTTGTTGCCAATGCAGTAAATAACCACATAACTGTAAATTGGTCTACCACAACTGAGGAGCATCTCATCAACTATACTGTTCTCGTTTGGAATAGCACCACTATTAATGATACCTACCTTGTGGCTATTAATAAATCGACCTCTGTCAGCATTGATGTTGTCAATGTTTCTCCCCGACTTGGCGGAAATTTCCCTGATGGCAATTATTATTGGAAAGTTCTTGCATGGCAAAACACCACTTCTACTAACGGCAGTTCAACAAATTCCTCGACAGGGGCTGGCGGTCTTTTGATGTCTTTTGTGGTCGATACCGGTATGAATAATGCCACTCAACTGAATCCAGCTAATGCTACCTGGAACAATAATGGGACCTTGGATCTAGTCTACCAGGTTAATGATGGAAATATCAATGCATGCAGCCTATTCTTAGGGAATGTTGGCGGGGTATTGACTCTTAATAATACCAACTCTAGTGGATTGAGCAGCGGGCTTAGTACGACCTTTATCACAAAATTGGACCAGAATCAATACATAAGGAATGTCTCTTGGCTTATCCAGTGTAATGACACCGGGAATAATGCAGGTAATACGACTATCAGGGATGTATTCGTAGATGCTATTTTGCCAAATATAACCTATGTGGGGGTTACTGACGCTGTCAACAATTCAAACAGGAGCCGGAATTATATTGCGGTAGAAGTAGCTGCAAATGATACTTATGAGTCCAATATCACTTTCCAGCTCATGTATGCTAATGGCACTAATATCAACACTACTGTTTTTACTAACCAAACAAGATTATTCAACTTTACCGGGCTTAATGCTAACAGGAGTTATATCTACAATATTACTATACGCGATTTTGCCACCAACTCAAATACGACTGTTACCAGGGCAATAACTCTTGATAATACTGCTCCAATCGTTGCTTTTGATTCAGCAACTGCCGGAAATAACACCTATGCAAATCAAGCGTATATTTCAATCAATGTAAGCATTATAGAGGCAAATTTCAGCAATGTTACCTTTTTCCTCTATAATTCGTCAAGAAATCTTGTGAAAAATGTGACTAACTATCTTTTTAACACGACGGCATCTGATGGTGGCGGAGCGAACTTTACTTTTGTAGTGATTGACAATGGGACTGCTCTGGTTGATGGTTCTTATGAGTATAATGTAACTGCAATCGACTCAGCTGGCAATATCGGTTCAACTGTGACAAGAAACATCACTTTGGATCGTGTGCTGCCCAAAAATAATTATGTTGGCGTCACTGACCTATTGAATAACTCTAACAGGAGCCAGAATTACATTGCAGTAGAGGTTGCTTATAACGACACTAATCCGATGACTGGTGCAACAACCCTTGCAAACATTACCTTCTTATTGGCATATGCAAATGGCACTGTAATCAACTCCACTACGTTTACAAATTCCACTACCATTTTTAACTTTACAGGCTTAGTTGCAAACAGGACATACACTTATAATGTTTCAGCTAAGGATTATGGTTCAAATGATGATGTCACAATAACAAGGACAATAACCCTGGACAATACTGCACCTGTCGTGGCCTTCAGTGGTTTTACGCTGGACAACAACACCTACTTTAAGGTTGCAAATGTCACTATCAACGTTTCTATCATTGAAGCAAATTTCAGCAATATAACCTTCTTCATCTACAACTCATCCAACAATCTTGTGAACAATGTGACCCACTATAATGATATTACCAAGAATAATTTGACCTTTACCCAGATTTATAATGGCACTGGGCTGGTTGACGGAGTATATTTCTTTAATGTTACTGTTGCTGATAGTGCAGGAAACCTTGGGTCCACGCCTACAAGAAATATCACCATTGATACCACATCTCCGACTGCCCCTGTGCTTGGGAACTTTTCATTAAATGGATTATTGTTCGGTAATGGCACAATCGGCAGCAATATCACTCCATTTATCAACTGGACGGCATCTACTGAAACTAACTTTGCCAACTATTCAGTCCAAGTTTCGACTAACGACAGTTCATTTGGTAATCTTACTAACGAGACTTTTATCACCTCAAGGACAAGAACCAATGCATCACCTGCAATAACCACTCTGCTAACCAATCTTGCAAGTGTTGATAACAGGACCTATTTTATCCGGGTTCGGGCACAGGATATGGCAGGCAATAATGGGACTTCTGAGGTCTTTAATTATACGCTGGACATCAGCAATGCTTCAATCACCGTGTCGGCGCCTACTGCATTCCCTTCAATCATAGCTTCCTCAACAATAACGCCTGTCTCCTTCGTGTTTACTGTGACTGAGAACAATCCTGACACTTGTGCATTGTATTCAAACTTCAGCGGGTCATGGAAAGTTAATGTTACCAACACCTCAATCGGAGGAAAGTTCCTTACCAGCCAGTCTGTGAATCTCTCGACCACTATCCAAAGTGGGACTTATGTCTATAACGTCCAATGCAACGACTCTGCGAATCCAACTAACTCCAGATTTGTAAATGAGAGCACCAATTACACCTTAGTGGTCGATACTTCATCTCCGACGATAAACTCGACGATGGTTAATGGGACAACAACAAGTGATAGGATAATAAGGTTCACCATAGATCCTTCAGGAGTTGCTGCAATCAATCGGTCGTCGATAACAGTAACTCCAAATACAACAACTGCGAGTACTTTTAATGTGACCAGGGACTGCGTTAGTAATTCGAGTAGGGGTTTTAACTGCAGCTATGTTGAAGAAGGCTTAACAGGTGGAACACATAATGGGCTTGTGGTGTCTGCAAAAGCAAATGGCACGGCAGCTGTTACCTTCGGAATCAAAGTTATTCCGAGTGCTGCATACAACTATACTCTATCCTTGGCAAGTGGTTGGAACTTAGTCTCAATCCCCCTGATACTTGAAAATTCAACCATTGATAATGCATTAGGGAATGGGACAAACACTAATGTCACTAGGATATACACTCTTAACAACACGGGGTCAAATTGGCTTTCTTGGAGTTCAACAGCTTCTGATGATATTACGACGCTTGAATCAAGGAAGGGTTATTGGATTTACACTGCTGGTGCTACTAATTTGTTCCTATTTGGAAATTACACCACAAGTAGTAGCGGAACACCTCTTGTTGCTGATCCACTCAACTTTACCTTAGGGTGGCATCTCATCGGGTATTCCCCCGGGGATCCAGATAGTGCAGATAACAAACATACTGAGAATGTTATGGGTGATTTCGGGGCAAACACTTGTAGGATTTCGGGTACTACTGCTAGTGGTTGTTATCTTAGGGCACTATACAATGCGACTGCTGGTACAGGTACAATCAACAAATATGATGTAACTGCTTATAACTCAGATGGGACGTTTGACCGTGGAAAGGGGTTTTTGATGAGGACCACAACGACGGTAGAATACCTCTCTTAAATGTTTTTTTAGTTTATTTTTTATTATGGATGGTTATATCTGGGGGAGATTATGAAACATTTAAACTTTCAACTATATCTTATTTTTTTAATTTCTGTCCTGCCAATACTATTGTTTGTTCCCTTAATTCTTGCGGATGCAATCCCCGGAGACTGTGGAGGTAACGGGCCTACACTTCCCCATCAATTCTCTGGATATGTTATATATCCTAATGGGACACCTGTCCAAGGGAGCAATCAAGTCAATGCAACCTTTTCGGGATATCATTTTACTGTTATGACAGATGCGTCAGGGCAATATGGAGTTAATGGGACATTTAAGGTCCATAAATGCATCAGTGATTCAGGAAATTCAATAACTTTCCGTATTCAAGGAGTTTCAACAAACTCAACTGAGTTTTCCGCTGGTGGTGAGACTGTTTTTAATATCACCTCTCTAGGCGTTGTATGTGGCGATAACCAATGCAATGGCTCAGAAACTACTGGTTCAACCAATGTTTTTCCAGAGTGCAATAGGGATTGTGGTGCGACTGCAAGCAGCAGTTCAAGTTCAAGCAGCGGTGGAGGCGGCGGTGGTGGAAGTGGCGGAGGCGGTGGCGGAGGGGCTGCTGCAGGAGGAACTGCAACTTCAGAGACCGTTAACACGGGTAAGGTAATTTCAGGAGGGACTGTCAGTGCTCCAGTGAGCAAGGAAACTATTGCGGTCACAGAAGTCAAGATCACTGTTGACAGGGAAGTTACAGCATCATCGGTTACCGTCTCTGATACGGGAAGTGATAAGGGGACTGCGACTGAAGCTGTGACTGCAGACAGCGGCCTGTCAGTCTATAAGTATCTCAAAATCACTGTTGATAAGATTTCCAATGCAAATATCAAAAAGGCAGTTGTCAAGTTTAAAGTCGAGGTTAGTTCGGGTTTTGATCCATCTACTGTGGAATTAAGGAGATATATCGCTAACCAGAGAATTTGGGTGCCGTTGCCAACAACACTTACAACCCAAGATGCAAAGTATTACTATTTTGAGGCTGAGACTCCAGGATTCTCGCAGTTTGCCATCATCGGTAAAAAGAAAGAAGCCCAAACAGCTGTGACCGAAGAGAAGAAGAGTGTGTGCGGGAATGGTGCGTGTGATGTTGGAGAAAGCTCAGAATCATGCCCAAGCGATTGTGTTGCGCAGGCTACGACGCCTGAGGCTGCACCAATAGCAGCTGCAACTCAAGGTAAAGGCGGTGTCAATGGGAGGACGGTTGCTATCATCGCATTGGTTGTTATTGTCATCGCGGTTATTATCTTAAAAGGAAGGAAGAAAGAAAGTAAGCCGTTTTAGCTGGTTCCTTTACTTTTTTTTATATGTCTTGTTTTCTTAATGTTTTACTCTATTTATAGTTTAATACACTGTAGACTTGTGTGAACTGGTTTTGAGGATTTTGCTGATTTTAAATAAAAAGAGCCAAAGGCCCAAATAGGGATCCTTTGAATCCACAACCCGGGGTAAATCCAAGCTCTCCTTTTATTATTTCTAGAGAGGCATCAAGTCCCTTCATTCCAGGAGTGGAGATATTTGTTCTGCTCAACGGTGAGCTGGTCAATCCTGATGCCCATAGCCTCAAGCTGCAGGAGAGCTATCTCATTGTCTGCCTCTTTTGGGAGGGTGTAGACCTTTGGCTGGAGCTTTCCCCTGTTTTTGACTAAAAATTCACAGGCCATGGCCTGATTGCAGAATGACATGGCCATTATTGATGAAGGGTGGCCTTCGGCTGCTGCAAGGTTTATCAGGCGGCCTTCTCCGAGAATAAATATCTTCCTGCCGTTCTTTAGCGTAAACTCGTCCATGAACGGCCTTATCTTACGATGGGAGCTGGCTGACTCCTTTAGGCCATTGACGTTGATTTCCGCGTCAAAATGGCCTGCATTGGCCAATAAGGCACCATCCAGCATGCATCCCATGTGCTGGAGATCAATAACATTCTTGTTGCCGGTGACGGTCACAAAGATATCGCCAATTTTTGCTGCCTCCATTATCGGCATGACTCTAAATCCGTCCATGACTGCCTGCAATGCCCTGAAGGGGTCAACCTCTGTTATAAGCACGTTTGCGGACATGCCGGAAGCGCGCTTTGCAACTCCTTTGCCGCATTCTCCATAACCGCACACGACAAACGTCTTCCCGGCAATAAGGGCGTTTGTTGCCCGGAGAATCCCATCAATCGTCGATTGGCCAGTTCCGATAACGTTGTCCATCAGGTGTTTGGTGTTTGCATCATTGACTGCTACAATCGGGTACTTGAGGGCCTTGTCCTTTTCCATGGCTTTTAATCTGATGACGCCCGTGGTGGTCTCCTCGGCTCCGCCAATAATGTGCTGGATGAGTTGGGGGTGCTTTGTGTGAATCTCCGAAACAAGGTCGCAGCCATCATCGATGGTGATGTTGGGATTGGCTGCAATCACCTGATTCAGGTATCTATAATAATCTTCCTTGGTCTCGCCTTGATATGCCCAAACCTTGACATTTTCTTTTGCCAATGCGGCTGCAATATCATCCTGCGTCGATAACGGATTGCAGCCGGTTATCGCTACGTCTGCGCCTCCTGCTATGAGGGTCCTGACAAGAACTGCAGTCTCCTTGGTGACATGCAGGGCAAGCCCTATCTTCAAGCCCTTAAATGGCTTTTCTTTTTCCAATCTCTCCCTAACTTTAAGCAATGCACCCATCTGGTGCTCTGCCCATTCGATGTTCCTGAACCCCTGTTCAGCCAAATTGATGTCTTTGACCTCAAAATCTTTTCCTTTGTCCATAAAGCACCCCGATGCATCGTTCTTGATTCCTCAAAATGGGTCCATACCCCGCAGCTTGTTGCCGAACGAAGTGAGCGCAACTAGGGAAATCATCAGATTTTCTGTTGCTGCGAATTGAAACACATTTTGAGGTTAAAAAATACCCCGCAGCTTGCTGCGGTTGGGATTTTTTATTTACCATATATCCCTGCACCAGTTATTGTTGATCAGTTTAAATAATTTTCCTGTTTTTTTGTGTTAGATGTCCTGAATTATCTTTATTTTATGGACAAAAATGACAAAATTTAAATATATCCTGGACAAAAATAGCTTGTGGAACTCGATGCTCAGGATAAGGCAATCATCGCTGCATTGAAACAGGATTCAAGGATGCCCATCAGAGATATTGCCAAAAAGACAGGAAAACGCCCAAGCACTGTGCACCAACGCCTTGTCCGGCTGAGAGAAAGCAAGGTGATTGAAGCGTTTACTATAAAGACCAATAATGCTGCGGTAGGCGAGGGATTCATTGTCTTCATGCTCATCAAGACAAAACCCCAGGTTGTGGTAAACTCCCTCCTCAACAATGAGCATGTCAAAGAAGCCTTTGGAGTGACGGGGGAATATGACATCTTGGTGAAGATGAAGTTCAAAGATGTCAGCGAGTTCAATGAATTTCTCCTGAAGTTCAGAAGGCACGAGAAGGTTGAGGCTACACTGACGATGGTGTGCACCGCCGGCCTAAAAGAAGAGATGTAATCACTTACGAAGTAAACTTCTCCGGGCTAATGCTTGGTTGTTTCTTTCTTTCAGCCTAAAAATTCCTCATCTGCACAAATTCCCGGTATCTTCCTTCAATCTCTTTATGGGTGAGCTGTTTTAACCGCTCGAGAGAGAAATCCTCTGCGTTGAATGATGCGATGACGCTTGCGTAGACCATGGCTTTCCTGACGACTGCCTGATCGTGGCTTTTTGCTCTTGCGAGATATCCTATCAGAGCTCCCCCAAACGCATCACCACAGCCAGTCGGATCCTTTATATCCTCTAAGGGATAGCCGGGAGCATTGAAGTGATGGCTTTTTGTAAATAACAATGCACCATGCTCGCCTTTCTTAATGATTGCTGCGTAAGGGCCCAGGGAAAGGACTTTCTTTGCAGCCTTGACAAGGTTTGGGGTATCAAACATCTGCCTTGCTTCACCGTCGTTGAGGAGGACAATATGGGCTTTCTTCATGGCTTTCACGAGATGCTCTTTCTTATGCTGAATCCAGAAATTCATAGTATCTAAAATGATCGTTGCAGGGTTGTCCATCTTTTCCAACACTTGGAGCTGTATCTCCGGGTCGGTGTTTGCGAGAAAAACATATTTTGCGCTTTTGTACCCATCTGGGATTTCCGGGACAAAGCCGGCAAGCGAGTTCAGTTCAGTCTTTAAGGTCTTTGCCTCATTCATATCAAACTCATAGAACCCTTCCCACCGGAAGGTCTTCCCTTCTATCTTCACTCCCGTAAGGTCGATGCCTTTTGCTTCCAAAGCTGCCTTATGCCCGGCAGGGAAATCTTTACCGGCTATGGAGACAATCCCCGGCTTTGCAAAAAAGGAAGATGCGAAAGCAGCATATGCTGCGCTCCCTCCAAGAATATTGTCCTTCCTGCCAAACGGTGTTTCTACCGAGTCAAGAGCGAGGGTACCCAGAATGATGACTTCCGGCATGTTGTATCCCTTCTATCGGATAAGGTCCTCAATGGGCTTCTTTTCTTTTACGGGGGGCTGCGCAGAAGCAACTTTCTTCGCTTCCTGCTCCAAATCGATGCCCAGATCCTTTAATCCTTTGATATGCATCTGCATCAGCTGTTCGACAATCTGAAGTATCCTTAAGAGCTCTACACGCTCTTTTGCGAGGGTCGCTAACGATCCCTTATGGAATCCAATCTGCTCCTCTTTACTTGCATTTGACTGCGGTATCTGTGACTTCTCTTCCTGTTTTTTTGCCATGTGCATTCACCCGGAGGGGATATTTCTCCTTGTATTTAAAAATATAGCTTAAAATTAACGGTTTAGGCCACCCAAAATTAGCGGTGTAGAAAGGTTCTCCTAATTTTTTGACATAAACTCACCTCATGAGCCTGGAGCTTTTAGTAAACTTATAGCAAATCTCGTTAATTATCGAAATATTACGAGATTTTCTAGTATAGTAAATCACCTTTTGGATTTTCGAGAATTTCGGTGATTTACTATTATTATAGTAATATGCTATTTTATAGAGTATATGGCAGAAGAAGGAAGAATATATTTACAAAAGAGAAGCAAAACTAAACCAGAAAATCCCGGGCTTTATGATAAAACTGTCGGCGGCCATGTTTCAAGGGAAGAAGGCTGGAATATGACTGTAATCAGGGAATGTGCAGAAGAATTAGGATTTCCTGCTTCTGTTTTATCAAATGAGGAATTTGAAAAAGCAATAAAGGTAACTGATTTAGGGGTTGTAGGGATATTCAGGAAAGTAGATGAGCTTTATAATTTTGAATCGGTTCGTATTGACAAGAAGGGAAAAAGATTTATCCAACCATCTCTTACTGCGATATACATCGGGTATTATGATGGAGCAATCCGTTTTGTAGATGGCGAGTCTTCCGGAATTGAGGTATTTTCATTAGATGATTTGAAAGATGGGATTAAAGAAAATCCTGAAAAATTCACTGAAGATATCAAATTTATGGTAAAAAAATACGAAAAATTTTTGCTTCCTATAAATTAAAAGCCCAAGCCTCTGCTATTTTTTAGGCTCGGGATAGGAAAGAACCCTGCGGGCTTTAGCCCGCAGTAGTTTAGTTCTTTCTATCGGAAATAATCCTCATTTCACGCCAAGATCCTTTCCTGCAATTTCAACGATAAACTGGAAAACATCTTCAAGGGCCTTCTGTTCGGCATCGCTCCTCAGGAGGATGTGTGTCCCATTGGGATAGAATATCACTCTTTTGAATGTTGAGCTGAGAGAAGCGTTAAGGATGATTGCGCTTTCAGGCTTTACCCTGGCGTCTTCCAATGACTGAAGGATCAAAGCCGGAGACTTGATTTGGGGCAAAACATCTTTCACCTCTTCAACGGATGCAGCCATCTGGGCAACGGCTGCTGTCGGGAATTCATGGGAGTAAAAGGGCTCCTCTTCGATAGAAAGATTGCGCGCTATCCCTGCAATGAAGTATCGGAAATATTTTGCTTTTGATATTTTCGGGTCAAGAAAAATCATCGGTGCTCCTATCACTATGACTCCGTCTACCGGCCATTCTGCTGAAGCCTTCAATGCAACCATGGCACCATACGAAATCCCTCCGAGAAAGATCTTTTTACAAAAAGAGCCTAAAGCATCCTTTCCGTTATCCAGGCTCTTATACCAGTCTTCTTTCGTAGAATCCTTAAGCTGCTGTGTTGAGGCTCCGTGCCCTGCAAGCCTTACGCCATATACACTTATCCCTTTTTTTGAAAGATACTCTCCAAGCGGAAGCGCCTCATAAGGGGAAGCGCCAAAACCGTGGATAAGCAGGGCGCAGACCGAACTGTTTTCGCTTGGAAAAAAAAATGGGAAGTTCCCTTCGGAATTGCCTTCTGCTCTTGCAATTGCCGTGTCAAGCTGGAAATATAAGCGTGCGATGCTTAACTTTTTTTCAATATCTACATCCTGTCCAGTGCTTTGCTGGACTTCAGCAATTGCCCTCTGTTGCCGGGAAATGGCATCCTGCAGTGCAGTTACCTCGGGGTTTGTCATCTTAGACTCCTTGAGGCCGGGAGAGCAAGCGGAGAGAGAGACCACTATCACGAACAACAGAAGAGGCATCAGCCCGTGAAATGAATACTTCATGTTCATCAATCAAGCTGGTTATTGGCAGGCGCCTATTTATTCTTTTGCTTTTCAATCGATTTATACGTAATTCTGTATGTGCATAGCGCCACTGAGAAATTCATCGAAATTTCTTGTGCCTTGCTCACTTCGTTCGGAGGCTTCAAAATTCTTGATGTGCTAAAGGGAAGAGCTACGTCCCCGTAAGGGACAACCCCTCGTAACGCTCGCCGATTTTTTTTTTCGTTAGATTGAATTTTGACCTTATGGCGCTATGCACATACGCAATTCCAAAAGATTTTTATATAAGGGCGGCAAAAGAGAGCCTAAGAGGTGTTATCGTGGTAGGCTATCTTGAAGGCGTGCTGAAGGTAGGGAACTTAGTTCTTGCAATTGTGGCTGGCTATTTTGCAGTAAGCCTCATCAAAGTTTCACATTCACGAAGGGAGCTGAAGCCATGGGTACTGCTGATTTTTGGGCTCATCCTGTTTGCTCTCCAGATGATTTTAGGCGCATTGCGAGCATTTCAAATCTTTGAGTCGCCTTTCCTTACTCATATCGTGCCATCTGCTATCCTCGGGTTTTTAATAGCAGCATTGGTCATGCAGATAAACCTTAATAAAATTAAGAGATAACAGAGACATAAGGAATACCGGAGACATAAGGAATACCGGAGACACATAGGATGTCATGGGCATATGGGGCCCAGAGATACTATAGAAACAGCATAAGGAAACAATCAACGGAACAAGAATTGTAAACTGAGGGAAACATGGCATATCTTGGTTATTGCGTTGGAACGGTCGCACCATATTACAATCTTGCATTAGTGCTTATTGTCGTCCTACTGTTCTTTAGGCTTTTTAGGATGGAAAACAAGGGCGCATTCATCAAGCCGTGGAAAATCCTGTTTTTAGGTGTTTTGATATACATCGTTGAGGAAGTCATCACTGTCCTTGAGTCCCTTGGAGTTGTCGTTGTGTCTCAGGTTATCTTTCCTGTTTTTGAGATGGCAATAATCTCGCTCTTCATCTTTATGCTTCTCCTGCAGAAGGACTACGTGAAACCATGAGCACTATCCAACTTTTCGCATCTAAAGGTTTTTTTCGGGGGAAGCGGGCAGTCAGCCCCCTCGTCGCTACCCTGATGCTGGTCATCTTTGCGGTTGCTATCGGGACGGTAACCATGAACTGGGGGAAGACCTATGTGGAGAGCATCAAGACTGACCCATCCATTGGGCAAAAAGAACAGCTCATCGTCATCGGTATAGAGAAAATCAATACACCATTAAAGAAGCTTCAGGTTGATTTCTTACTTGGCAAAATCTCAGAGCAGGAATATTTTGTGCAGCAGCAGAAAATTACCGGCCGTTAACTTTTTCTAAGAG
>JACPBU010000002.1 GCA_016180165.1 Candidatus Woesearchaeota archaeon
TTTACGGCTATTGCAGCTACTGGCGAGAGAATCCTTTTTTCCATCACAATGGTGCAGTTGCAGGGCAGCTTTTTCTTTGCCCTAAGCAATGCTTTCTTCCCTGTTTCCTTATGCTGCTCCTCAATGCCCAAAGAAAAGAGAATTTTGCCCTTCCAGACCTGGGCAGCACGGCCGATAGGCTTGCCGAATGAATGCGACATCCCGGTGGAGAAACGGTCAGCGCCAGCGCCGGCTGCAAGAGGATTTTCCCTCAGGATATGGAAAGGATACATCCTGACCTGAAAAAAATAGTTTTGGGTCCCAGCAACTGTCTCAAGGATCTTATTGGCTGTCACTCTGGCGCTTTCAATGGCATTATCCCTGATCTGGATGTCAGCCTTGGAAATCAGGTGCATGTATAAAGAGAATTTCCTGACCTGGTTGCCGGTCACAAACCTTGCAATCCTCTTATGCGGTGCGACCTTAACATATGAGAGCTTCTTGTATTTTGAGATGCGGGTATAAGGCCTTTCCAACTTCCTATATGCGATAAATTTCCTTATTCTTGCCATGCGGGCTTAAGGGGGATGGGGATGGTTTTTAAATGTTACTGAATGGCGATTGGAAACGGCATTTTGAGGGAAAATGAAATTGTATGAAGTGTGAGATTTTGGGTCAAATGAAAAAGAATTTGCCAGGAAGGATGGGGAAAGAGCCCATTCAATCCTTTGGCCTTATCAGACTCTCTATCTCTCCACACCCGCGCTCAATCTCCCCTATCAATTCTGCCAGGCATGTATCGCCTTTGTCTGTCGGGATATCTTCAAGATAAAATGCGTAAATCTTTTCTCCATCTTCTTCAGCAGTATATAAGTGAACCTCCGAATACGGTTTTATCCGGCTCATGTTACAGCCTAAGACGGCAGGGCGAAAGAGAAGCCCCATGTCAAGCTGGCCGTCATTACAATCAACATATGCTTCTGGCAGATTGCAATCTTCGTAAGTGAAAAAAAAGGCAAGTAGGAATCCTGCTGGCATCTGCGGCTGCATATGAGAAAAGAACGTGTTTAATGCAATTTCGCTGACTCGGTGAGGAAGAAATTCCTGGTTTTCTACACTGATTGTTCCCGGTTTTCCATCACAAGGCATACTTGTTTCCCTGTAAAGGCCGAACGGAACTGGCTTTTCGCCCTGTTTGGCTAAGTAAAGGCCAGCGATAGTCTTTGAGAGGTAATCTTCCGGAGACAAACCAAATCTTTTGGACAACTCTATTACAATATTTCCTGAGTTCATACAGAGAGAGATTCACATGAGTTTAAAAAACCTGCTGGCTAAAACTGTTCCTTCTCCCGTATGCCCTACAAAGTTTAATAAATCCCCCTCAACTCCCCCCAGGCATGGGAAGATTTGGGAGGAGGCCTATACCTGGAGAAAGGGCTGGATCGGGCAGTAGAAAGATTTTCAAGGAAATGAGGCATGGAAGGTGTCCCGAGAGGAAATCTTTTAAGGCAGCAAGAGCTGGCCTCGGGATTCAGAGATTAAATCAATTGGAAGCGTCTATTCAAGGGGAGCATGAACCACATGCACTCGATTTATTGCAAAAACAATATGCAGGATTAGCCGCCAGCCTGAGACCGGAATTATTCTCCCGAAGTGAAATACAGGGATTTGTTAGGCACAGCGATTTTGGTGATCAAGATGCCATTCAGAAGATTATTGATAATAATCACTTTGGAAGGAGGCCTGATTTTCTGCCTTTACATCATCTTGTGAAATTGCTTGGAAACGGGAAAAATAATGAGGCTTCTGAACCTGAGTTCGTCTATCTCCTTGGCTCAACGCAAAATGGCACCATTCCAGACTCAAATTTGCGAAATCTCAGGGCGCTAGAATATTTCCTGCTTACTTTTGGCGGGAGGGTTGCTCCCGGGCATCGCCTCGATTTAAAAATTTACGGTGAAAGGATCCAGATAAATTATCCCGGAAAGATCGAGACCCCCTATAAGGATGAAGTGGTTGTTCCATTGAGAAAAACCCTGAAGGAGCACGGGATTGAACCATTCCCCTTATACTGCCTATCTCAAATCAGGTCGGGCCAGCATAGGGTGGGAATGTGTTTGGACATCGTGACGGAGGAAAGGGAGCTGAGGCCTGAATTTGGAGACCCAAAAACTGTTCTCTTTTCTTATCTTTATTAGAAAGGCGATAAATCTCCATTTCTTTATCAAATTTAAGATATTCCAATAACAAACTCTTCAGTTTCGGGAAAACAAAAAGAAAGGGAAAACAAAAAGAAAGGGAAAACAAAAAGAAAACTATTTAAACATGCGCCAGATATCCATAGTGAGATGGAAATGAAACCAGCTGAGCAGAAAAGATTCTTTTCAAAAAAGAGAGTGCTGTTCATCATCCTGTTTGCTGCGCTGGCGTTTGCTGCCAAGAAGATCAACTTTTCAGCGCTTGTCGGCGAGCCTAACCAGTTCTTTACCCTCTTCCAGTTTTTTGGGCCGATCGCAGGCTCATTCTTAGGCCCGATTGTCGGGGGCGTTTCGGTGCTGCTGACGGAGATCGCAGATTTCTTCATAATGGGGAAAGGCTATTCTGCCGTCAATCTGGCCAGGCTGCTGCCCATGGTGTTTGCTGCCTATTATTTTGGGATGAAGAAGAAAAATGCGATTGGGGTAGCTGTTCCGCTTCTGGCGATTGCTGCATTTGTGCTGCATCCTGCCGGCAGGGAAGCATGGTTCTTTTCATTGTTTTGGACAATCCCAGTCATAGTCAGGATTCTGCCTGACAAGTTTGCAAATAATGCTGTCTTTAAGGGCTTAGGAGCCACGTTCACTGCGCATTCTGTCGGCGGAGCAGTTTGGGTCTGGGCGGTGCCGATGACGCCGGAACAATGGGTAGCTTTGATTCCCGTCGTCATCTATGAAAGGCTAATGTTTACCGGCGGGATTGTTGCGTCCTATCTTGTGATGAACACGCTTCTTGATAAATTAGCGGCTAATTTCAGATGGAGCCTGCCTGAATTGCATATCAATCCGGATTGGGTTATTTCTAAGAAAAATTTTGGGATGCGATAGGGTTTAATAAAAGTTTAAAGATGCATCTTCTTCTTCACTAAAAATACCTGCATAGCCCAAGTAGAAATGAGCCATTTATCTATCGTTATATAAGGCTCTTTGGTATAACAGAAGTATATATATCAAAATGGGAAAAAATCACCTCAAAAATTTATACTTACGGACAATAATAATTGTACAATTGTTGTCCGTTCGTAATAAGCAAACGACATATTATTGTCTAAATATTTGTGTCGTTTGCTATATTATTGCCTTAACCATCTCTTTTGCCGCCTTGTTGAAATTCTTTGAGGTGTAGAGGGCTCTGCCGACTATGGCATGGAATCGGTCACCTGCTATTTTTCCGGATTCACTGAGCTTACCGCCCTGCTCGATAAAGCCTGGAGAGTAGAATGTGGCTCTCAGCCCGAAGCTTTCTAAAAATCGCCTGTATTCTGCAATCATGAATGGCTTGTTGCCGGGAACGACAAAATCATTGACGCCAAGATTTGCAGCAATCTTGTAGATCTTTTTTGGGGCCATGTTCTCGATAAAGCCGCCTGAGCGCTGAAGAAAGCCATGATGAGTCATCTCGCCGCCAACAATGACGCCAAGCTTCTCCTTGAACGCAGCCCTTATCCATTTTTCTTCTGTTATGGGGCCTGCGAGCGGAAAGAGAATCACATAATCAACGCCCCTGACTGCTTTCATGAAGCGGTCTCCCATCTCGGGGATATCTGTGGCGGCCTTCTGGTGGTCATAGATGATAGGCAATGAGGTAAATTTCCTGATGGATTTGATCACTTCTTTGATGCCATTCCTGATAACCAGCTCAAACCCAATCTTATAAGCGCCGATGCCTTCGACTTTGCAGGTTTCTTTGACAAGCTTTTCCAAAACCTTGAGATCAGGGAAGTCACAGGCAGGAATAATGCTCCTCTGAAGCTTCAGATGCACCATAACCATTCCTTTATAATCCCTCTTTAAATACTTTCGTTATTATTGGGGAGGGAGGAAAAGTTGCTTCCCGGCTGAAAAAGGGGATTTTTAGGCTGCATTTCCAGATGAAATGCCTCAAGCATCATCATGTGCTTAAAACAGTTTATCCTGTACTCAAACAGCCATTTGAAAATCACCGACAATGCATGAATGGAGAGGATTTTTCTCTCTCGACAGGTATTTTCAGAATGCTGAATGAATACATTATCCCGAAAGGTTTATTAAATTTGATGGGAAATCCCTCTTATGCTTGATCCGGAATCATTCAGATGCACCAAATGCGGCGAATGCTGCAAGAGCACTATCGTCTGGGTAACTGAAAAAGACATCAGGAAGATTGAAGGCATAGGGTTTAAGCGCCAGGCTTTTGCCGAGCGAGACCCTCATCTTGGGCCGAATGTGTCTGTGCTCAGGAAGAAAGAATTCGGGGGGGCATGCGTTTTCCTCAAAGAATCTGATGACGGAATTTATTCCTGCTCAATCTACAAGCACAGGCCGGAGGTCTGCAGGCAGTATCCCTTCTTCGGCTTTCCTGTTGAAGACTGCAAACCCGCAACATTTTTAAAGGCAATGGCAAACCACCAAATATCCAAAAACATCAACGTCAAGTTTGCCCAGCGATGACTGCCTGAATGCCGGAAACTAGCCACCATATAAAAATCATTTTTGGGTGAACGACATCTTATTGACGGTGTTGGTTATGTTTAGGCTATATGCATTTTGGGTTAGATTTATTTTAGGTTATATGCGAGCATTAGGGTATTGAAGAATCTGATGTTAAACATAAGCATTATGTCAAATATGAATCTAAAGATACACATGAGCGGAGGGAAATGAATCACATGGCAAGCTTTAAAGTATGCATCGCAGACCCAAAGACGGGAAAGACATTCCAAAAGGAAATAAAAGACCAGGAGGCCCAGGGCTTCATCGGGATGAATATCGGTGAGGAAGTCAAAGGAGATGGCTTTGGCCTTGAGGGATATTCCCTTGCCATAACCGGCGGCTCTGACTTCTGCGGCTTTCCCATGAGAAAAGGGATTCTCGGGATCCGAAAAAAGATAACATCAATCGGCGGTGTTGGCTTCCGCTCAATCAAAAAGGGGACAAAGCTCAGGAAGACCGTCTGCGGGCATAAAATCAATGATAAGATTTCTCAAATCAACCTGAAAATAGCTGCTGCAGGGCAAAAGCCGCTTGAAGAGCTGTTCCCACAGAAGCCCAAAGAAGAAAAGGCTGAGGCCGGAGCGGAAAAGCCAGCTAAGTAAGCCTCCATGCCAATAATGGGCGAAGCACAATCACTCAAGGAATCTGCACCTTTTCCACAGCCTAGCTTTCAAGCTGCAATCCAGCCAGCCGTCAATATCGGCATCGTCGGCCATGTTGACCATGGAAAGACAACCCTGCTGGAGCGGCTCAGCGGCAAATGGGCTGACACCCATTCTGAAGAGATAAAAAGGGGGATCACCATCAGGCTGGGGTATGCAGACGTCAGCTTCTATTTTTGCGATGCCTGCAAATCTTATGGCGTGAAGAGCAAATGCCTCTCCTGCAATAAAGAGGCGTCGTTCCTGCGGAAAGTCAGCTTTGTGGATGCGCCAGGGCATGAGTCCCTGATGGCGACTATGCTTGCAGGAGCGACTATCATTGATGGGGCAGTCCTCCTTGTTGCCGCAAACGAAGAATGCCCGCAGCCGCAAACCAGGGAACATCTTATGGCCCTGGAGATCATCGGCGTGAAAAATCTTGTCATCGTCCAGAACAAAGTTGATCTTGTCAGCGAGGAGAAAGCCCTCAAAAACTATGAGCAGATTAAAAAATTCATATCTGGAACACCCTTCCAGGATTCTGTCATCATCCCCATCTCGGCACAGCATAATGCCGGGATCAGCAGCCTGATACAGGCCTTTGAGGCAATCATCCCGACACCCCAAAGGGATGTTTCCTCAAGCACCCAATTTCTCGTCGCAAGAAGCTTTGATGTCAACAAGCCAGGAACTCCCATCACTGCTCTTGTCGGCGGTGTCCTCGGAGGCGTGATAAAAAGGGGAGTCCTCAGGGAAGGCCAGGATGTCGAGATCCGCCCCGGCTATGAGGTTGAGGAGCGAAACAAGAAGATCTGGAAGCCCCTTTTCACCAAGGCTACTTCCATAAAATCCGGCGGGAGCGCAATCCCTGAAGCTTACCCTGGAGGATCTCTGGGCATAATGACCAATCTTGACCCCTCAATCGTCTATGCAGATAAGCTGGCAGGCTCCATAGTCGGAGTGCCAGGCGCTTTGCCGCCTGTCTGGGACATCCTGACCCTCAACATACATCTCCTCAAGAGAGCTGTCGGGCTGAAAGAAGAGCTTGTCGTCGAGAACATCAAGAAAGCTGAGGCACTTATGCTGAATGTCAACTCCGCAGCCACTGTGGGAATTGTTCTTGAAGTGAAGAAGGATCTGACCGCCATGAAGCTTAAACTGCCTGTTTGCGCAGAAGTTGGGTCAAGGGTGACAGTCTCAAGGATGATCAGCAACAGATTCAGATTGATTGGGTATGGGATAATAAAGGAGAAATAAAAGTGGGGTCAAATTCATCTTTCTCTTTTCGGATTTTTTTGAATCGCTGCGCCTTTTGGCTAAGAACCCTGTGAACGCTATGGCTACTTCTCCAGAAACTCGGACATCCTGTCACCTATGAGGATAAGCTTCTTTCCGTGCAAGGGATTTTCCTGCGAAATCCCCCAATGGGCGAATGGCTCCTGTTTCACGATTCTACATACCCCTGCATAAAGCCGGCTTCCCATGGCGTGATCTCATCTTCGTCGACAAGGCCATCACGGCCCTCGTCGCCATACACGCCCATATCTTCCGGCTCATCTCTCCATTTCTCCAATCCTCGTTTTGCCATAGCGATCCCCCCACCGATTTGTCATTGGCAAAGATAAAGAGTATTACAGTTTTTATATATTTTTGGCTTATGTTTTATATGCTTTATATAAATGGAAAGATTTATATAAGAAATAGGATTTCTTTGGAACTGTTGAGGGGGCTTATAAAGTTTAAAGTATTGAGGTTGCATTTATAATCTTCATCATCATCATTTACCTTATAATCCTCGCAGAGTGGATTGGTTGATTAAGGGAATCAAATGCTTCGGGGGGTGCCATCGTGAGAAGAAAAGTCATCCAAATTGCAGATTCTACGCAGCTTGTGTCATTGCCGAGGAAGTGGGCTGTTGAGCACGGGGTTAAGAAAGGGGATGAGGTGGAGGTGAAGGAGGAAGGGAACAGGATTATCATTTCAACGGAAAAAGGGTTGGATCTCGGAAGTATTGAGGTAGATATTACTGACCTCGACAGAACTTCAATTATCTATTGCATCCAAAGCCTTTACAGGCTTGGCTATGATGAGATAAAAGTGATTTATAACCGAACTGTCATTGAGGACGTCCGTGTGGGCCAAAAAGTTAACGTCCTTTCCATAATCCACTACATCACAAACCGCCTTTTAGGTTTTGAGATTATGCAGCAGAAGGGGAATAGTTGTGTAATCCGAGACATTCAAGAAATCAAAGAGAAAGACTTTGACCAGATCCTCCGGAGGGTGTTCCTCCTTTGGGCTGATACTTTCCATGACTTCCTGGAAGGAATCAAAAATAATAACAGGGGGCTCATCGAGTCTATTGAGCAGCGGCATGATTCTATTACCAAGCTAATAAGCTATTGCCTCCGCATCCTCAATAAAAAGGGTTACCATCAGGACAATAAAACTTTTGTCTTATATCATCTCATAGCCAATATTGATAAGGTCATTGATGTTATAAAGCATTCGGCAAGGGACTTCCTTCAACAGACTATTAAAGTATCAAAGCATTTTTTTCCTATCGTCGAAAGAATCATCGAATCTATCGACCTGTACAACAGCCATTTTTACAATTTTGACCTCTCCAAGGTTCAACGGATAAGTGAAAACAGGGTGTGGGTGAAAAAAGAAATCAGAAGCTATGCCTCCAGCTCCTCAATTCCGGAACTTCTTCTCTTGGAAGACCTCAAATTTTCTCTCGAACTATTGATGGACCTGACGGAGTCCCGATGGGGCCTTGAGTATTGATCATTTTCTCCCAACAGCACCCCTTACGATTAATTCATTTGTAGCTACCTTGGCAATATTTAATGCAACATACGCAATGTTGGTTGAATTTGCTGATATATAAGACATGTAAGGGTATACAGCCCGAACATTATCAAGGCCATCCATATGGTTGGAGCCTATACCTAATTGCACCCCATCCTTTGCTAACTTTCTTGCAGTTATGGTAACCACTTCTCTTGTAGAGAAACCAACCTCCGCTCCAAGTGCATAAAATGGGTTATTAAAAGGAATACCATACTCCCGAGAAGAAAACCCTATCACTTGCTCGCTTGATCCCCTATCAAGCCCGAAGAGAAGCTGGGTCAAATCCCCAGAGCCAAAATGTGCAAAAGGTATCTCTTTTCCTAAATTTTTGAAACCAAACAAGATTGATGGGGTTTCAAGCATAGACCCTGTTTGAGGGGAAAAATCCGGGTATTTATTCCCAATGATAGCTGTTTTCGCTTCGTCAACCCATCTCCGGACTATGGAAATCTGCTGAGCATAATTAACAAATGGGATAAGGAAATGGACATTGGGATTACTGCCTCCTTGCAATGCCTGGAGGGAAGAATACATTAGTGCCTCAATCTGCCCCTGATATACCTCGGGGTACCGTAGTCCAAACCGAATACCTCTCAATCCAAGGGGATTGGTGCCAAATTTTTCAAGATACGCCTTAACATCCCCGGGGCCTATTCCCAAATCCGATTTGATTTTACCCAACGCAGGTTCACTTAATCGGCATTCTGAAAACTGGACATCAATTAACCTTACCTGAAGCGGCAGGGGACCAACCCGTTTTATCATTTCCGAAAAGATTGCTGTTTCAAGATCTACGAGGCGCTTTTTTTCAGCGCCAACAGATTCCTCACTAAGATTAAAATCTTTTGCAAGCATCAAACGGAGGACATAGGAAAAATCATCTCCATTGAAATGCTGCTCGGTTTTTGCAATTCCAACACCTGAGATAAGATTGGATCTGCTTGTTGGCTCTTTTCCATATTCCCCCTGAAACCCCTCCCCAATCCTAAGGGCAAGGTCAATCTGCCCAGGGGTTGAGGCATTGACATACACTTTGAGCGGGGCTCCCCTCCTGTTCCTTGTTGAAGCTGAAATTATCCTCGACAACTGAAACATGAGGATCCCATAAAGGTGATATTCGAGAGAATTCCGAGCTGAATCATCTCCATGTGCAGCCCGTAAGACTTCTGATTCAACTGTTCGAAGGCCGCCAGCCCGGATATTCTCATCGAAGTAAATATGGCCCCTTCCACCATCCATCGCAATCATGTCTTCTCCAAAATGAACCTCCTTCCCCCCAATTTTCAAAATGCCATTGCCCTCTTGGATAGATGCACTAATTCCGGTTATGCAGGGAAACCCATAAGCTTCCGCCAGGGATGCCTCATGAGAACCTTTTCCTGAAGAACTTGTCGTTAGCAGCCCACCAATTCCTGTAAGATTAAAGGGGAGATTAACACCAACCCTATTGACGAAGAGAATGATTTTCTTTCCGGGAGAATCTCTCATTGATTTCATCGCCTGGTCAGGATTGCAGTAACAGACCCCAACGGCTGCACCAGGCCTGACACCAACACCTTTTACGATGGGAGATGGCAGCCGAGAAGGGTCTTCAAAGACTGGAACAAAAAGAGAATCTATGTCCTCGGGGAGAATTTCTAAAATTCTCGTATCATTCCCTCCACCTTCTATGGCACTCAATTGGGATCCAAGGCGCCTTAAGGAGTATACTCGTGGAATCTGCTCAATCCTTGATTTTCCCCCCAAGGCAGATTTCATCACATCATCCAAGGTATCCATAGAAAAGGGCTTCCC
>JACPBU010000170.1 GCA_016180165.1 Candidatus Woesearchaeota archaeon
TGAAGGGGAGTTTGTTGCCGTCATGGGCGCTTCCGGCAGCGGCAAATCGACGCTGATGAACCTTATCGGCTGTTTAGACATCCCGACAAAAGGAAGGATACTCCTCATGGGAAAAAATATTTCCCACCTTGCGCCTTCAGGCCTTGCTGCCATGAGGGGAAAGCTTATCGGCTTTATCTTCCAGCAGTTCAACCTTATTCCCACGTTAAGCGCACTGGCAAATGTCGCTATCCCCATGATGTTCCAGGGGGTTCCCTCTGAAAGAAGGAATGCAAGGGCATCCCATCTGTTAGGGATGGTTGGGCTTGGAGACAGGATCCACCATAAGCCGTCAGAATTAAGCGGTGGCCAGCAGCAGCGTGTCGCTATCGCAAGGGCGCTCGCCAACGACCCAAAGATAATTCTTGCCGACGAACCGACAGGCAACCTTGACAGCACTATGGGCCATAAGGTCATAGACTTCCTAAAAGACCTGCACAAAAAAGAGAAAAAGACAATCCTGATGGTCACCCATGACGAGCGCCTTGCCAAAGAGGCAGAAAGGATTATATATCTGAAAGATGGGAAAATTATAAAAAGGGGCTGAACCATCGGAGAAAGTATGGCGAAGAAAAACAATGGGTTGTTTGACCGTGGATTTATTGCCAGGCTGCCCTTTCTCCTTACGCTTATTTTTTCCGCTTTAGTCCTTATCCTTCCGTTTGCCCAGGGCACCGGGGACAATATGGTTGATGCCGCCAGCATAAAAGTGACAATGGTAAATCAGGAGCCTGATCCTGCTGAGGCAGGGGAGATTGTTTTGGTCAGGTTGAAAGTTGAAAATGTCGGGAGGGAGAATGCCGAGGATGTCCAGGTTGAATTGCTCCCGGAGTTCCCCTTTTCTTTTGTCCCCGGTGAAGAATCCATAAAAAAGACTGGCTCAGTTTATGGAAAACAGATAGGGAAATTTGGCGTGATTCTGGACTTCCGCCTGAGCATTGATGAAGGGGGGGTCGAGGGAGATTACGAGATTGACATCAAATACAAGGTAAAGGATGGGCCTTGGACCAAAACAGCCCCCCTTACCGTCGAGATAAAGCCCCACACTATCCTTTTGGGTGTCAGAAAAGTGATTTCAAGCCCCTATCCCATGGTGCAGGGCAATCCAAGCGAGGTTTCTGTGCAGCTGGAGAATCTTGGTAAATCGCTTATTCGTGATATTAAAGTAAATCTTGACCTGGCCAATGTGCCTTTTGCAGTTCTGGAATCGACAAATGAAAAACTCCTGGCAAATATCGGCCCCAATTCCACTGGAACAGTAAAATTCACCCTTGCACCTTTGCCGGATGCAAAATCTTCCCTCTACAAGATTCCTCTGAAAATCAGCTTCTTTGACCGGCTTGGCAACCTCTACACAAAAAATGATACGATGGGCCTTGCTGTCGGCGGCGAGCCTGAACTGATCGCTTATCTCGACAGCTCTGAGATTCTCTCTCCTGGCGAGTCGGGCAGGGTAAGCATCAGGCTTGTCAATGCAGGAGTGACTGATGTAAAATTTCTAACTGCATCTGCAGCGCCAGGGGAAGGATACCGCATCACATCTTCGCAGGTTCTTTATCTGGGCAACATCGATTCTGATGATTACGAAACAGCCTCATTTTCCTTAAGCGTCTCCCCGAAAGCAAAAAGGCCCATTACTATTCCGTTGACGGCCAAATTTAAAGACTCAAACAACAGGGAATTTGAAAAGAATTTTACAGTATCCCTTCCATTGTATTCCTCCTCTGAGGCGGCTTCTCTCGGGCTGAAGAAGAACAACACCGGATTCAAGATTTTTTCGCTTATTATCGTTATCGCCGTGGCAGGTTTTGTGTATTACAGGCTTAGGAGAAAAAAGCATAAGGGCAAAGAGCTTTTATGATAGCAGATTATCTGAAGTTTTCACTTTCTAATCTTAAAAGCAGGAAACTGAGAAGCTACCTGACTATGCTGGGCATTTTTATCGGGATTGCCTCTGTCGTATCATTAATTTCCCTAGGTGAAGGGCTCCGG
>JACPBU010000003.1 GCA_016180165.1 Candidatus Woesearchaeota archaeon
ACGGCGCAAAGCTGGATGCTCAGAAGAAATATATTGGAAGAAAAGCATTTATTATCATTCTCAAGCGTTAGGTTCTGCTTTTTCTGTCCCACACCCCCAAAAACCCCAAAAATTAAATACCCCCTGATGTTCTCAATGCCTTATACGGCAGTGATCTAGGGGCTATGATACGAGCTTCCCAACATTTTCTTTTTAAGAAAATGAGCAAAAGAAGGGTGCAGCATAAGGCACACAGATGATTTGATCTCGCCCCTGCCCCATTGGAAACAGCTTGTTACCCGGGTTCGAATCCCGGCTGCCGTATTCCTTTTGATGATGCGATAAACTGGCTCGGAATCATTAAATTTAAATAGCCGGCTTGTAGGTGAAGCTTTATGGCATTAAGCTGGTCGATGCTTCAGGAGATTAAAAGAAAAGCTATTCATGGTGGCATCCTTCTGGTCATCATCCTCTATACCATCCTCGAGATGAGCGTCTCAAAGGAAGTTGCGCTCCTGGTCTTGGTTTTTCTGCTTCTTATGATATTGGGATTGGAGTATATCAGGCTTGAGCTTCAGATTGAGATTCCGCTCATCGAGCAGTTCATCAGGGCAAAAGAATTGAGGAGGATGACTGCCGCAGTTTATTTTATGGTTGCCACCATCATATCCCTGGCCGTTTTTGATTTTAAGATTGCTCTTGCTGCATTGCTGATGACCACATTTGGCGATATGGTGGCAGCTCTCACGGGCAGGGCTGTAGGGAAAACATTGCTTTTCAGGAATAAGACGGTCCAGGGGACTCTTGCAGAACTGCTGGTAAACCTTATCATCGGTTTTATCCTTCTGGAAAATATTTACATTATCATCGGTATGGCATTGACCGCCACTATCGTCGAAACCTTTGTGGTCGAGATGGAAGATAATTTGTTCGTTCCCTTGTTCTCAGGCTTTGTTGGCCAATTGCTCCTGATGTTGTGATGCTGTAAAGAGGCGGATAGCCCTACCCAAAAAAAGAGAGGTATGAAAAAGAATTAGGCAAAGGAAAGAGTACTGAAAAATAAGATATATCAATAATTGCGCAACCTATTGCTTATAGTTTCCCGCAATTATCGATATTGAGAATTGCGCCATAAGCGACATAAACCGCGCAATTGCCAATAAGAGACATATTGATAAAGGAAAAAAAACAGCCTCAAAAATGGCAAGGTTTTTTCCTAAGTGCTTTTTTTTGCCGTCTGAGAAACTGCTGCTTTCTGGGCAGCTTGAGTCTGAGGTGCAGAAACAATGCCAAGCGAGATTGTCTGCGTCCTGTTTTCTTGGTCGATGATGGGGATGGTATAAGCCCCGCTTGCCAGGATGCCGTTGATGACATTGCGCTGCTCAAGAAGCTGCCCATCCCGGATGCCCTGCGAATACGCCTGCTGAACCTTCTGCTGGAGTGAAAAAGAGATGCGCTGGTAAAAGATGAATCCAGCTAACAGGATAACAACAACGAGCAAAGCCCAAATCAGCAATGTTTTTTTGTCTTTCATTGGATTCTTGCCCCCTGCACGGCATATCCAAAATGGCTTATCCAGCACGGCATATCTGCCATCGTTTTGCCGCTGCGCCTGGCGAGCCCCCGTTGGTTTCTCCCATCTGCAATCGATGGAACAGCCAATCAGTCCCGCCATCAATCATTTTCAACACGTGGCGCTAATATGAAGCTGAGTAAAAGCCTGTCCAGTTCTTTAAATTCTACTTTCAATGGATAATCCTTATTGAAATAAACGCTGGCATTATCGCTGAGTTTTGACCCGCCTATCATTTTCTTGAGGTATTCGATGCTGTATTTTGACTTTGTTTTCTCTTCAGCTGCCTGGATCAGGACAGTATCTCCTTCAGCGATCTCGACTTTGACCTCAGAAAGGTCTCCTGATGCCCTGATGGTAAATTTTCCCTTTTCAGCCTCAAAGCTTACCGACTCGGCCACAATATCGGCATCCTCGATGGCATTGGTCAGGATTGAAGATGGGAGGGTTATGCTTACAGGAAATTTCAATTCCGGAATTTTTTGCTCACGCTCTTCAAGCTCGATAGTGGGCAGGTTAAAAGTCCTTGTAGTAGCTCCCCGCAGCTGCACTTTGAGCTTGTTGCTCTCCAGCTCTAAAGAAAGCATATCACTGGGGCTTGCCCTCCTCAAGACCTGTTTAAGATTGCCCAGATTGATGGCGATCACGGCATCTTCTTTGACATCATATTCAGTAAAGCAGGAGCTGAGCAATTTGAAGATGACCATCGCAACATTGGCTGGGTCCATCGCAACCAGCTCAACCGCATCCTTGGTAATCTTGAACCTTGCCTCATTGACAAGATCAGAAATGATGCTGATGCTCTCCTTAAGATAGCTTGGCTCAGCAAGTGTAAGCTTCATGAACATCCCCCCATTAAACCTTTAAACGCTGAAAACAGCTAATAGTTGCATATTTAAATGGTTTGTGGTAGTGGAGAAGATAGGTTGCCTATTTTTCTTTAAAGGTGAGGGGGACTCCAGTTCAGAACACAAATATTTTTATAGTTGCCCTTGGTAATGCCCTTTATGATTGAGAAGTCAGGCAATGAACGCGATTTTCCCATCGATAGGGTTGTTGATGTGTTGAGGAAGCATTATCATTCAAGGACATTGGAGTATGATGCAAAGACAGGCATTTATGTTGGCCCCGGTGATGTCGACCTTAGGGGCATTGGTGAAGGGATAGTCACCATAAAGAAGGGTGAGGCTGTCCTTAAAGTTACTGAACCGCCTGCCCGCATGGCTGATGCTTATGTGGTTTTAGTGCACAAAAGATTGTGGGGTGGTTGGTCTTTGAAGAGGCAGATAATGCAGATAAAGGGAGGAAGACAGAAGTAGGCTAATACTGTTATCTCTCTCCATCAGGTTTAAAAAAATATCAGGGTGATCAATTTCTTGAGCAGTGCAAGGGAAGTTAGAGTCGGGCATTCCCTATTTCAACAAGAACATCTTTTAATAGGGGATTTGGAAAGGGGTAGTTGAATAACCACTATAAAGTGGTGAGAGACAGGAAGATTTAAATACACCTCCCTATCACAGATCGTATGGAAATTAGCGCAACCTCGGATATTCACTATCCGTCAAATGCCGAATGTTTGGAAGAGGTCATTAAGCAGATTAACGATTCTGAAATTGTTGTAATTGCCGGAGATATTGGTGACACCCTCAATAGGTTTAGTAGTGCATTACAAAAGTTTAAACGTTTTTCCGGAACAAAGATTGCAGTCATGGGAAACCATGATGTTTATTTAGAGAGAGGATTCTCTTCAATGGAAAAAGTGCCTGAACTTTCCAGAATTTGTCGAGAACATGGCTTCTGTTTGCTTGACAAGGAGCCCGTCATTGTGGGAGGTGTTGGGTTCGTTGGGAACATAGGATGGTATGATTATCAATTTGCCCAAACAAGATTAGATGAAAGAATTTCAGTTTTTCGAGGGAATAGAATCCAAAGCATCCCCCTAAGTGAGTTAAAAGATGCTGACTTTGCAACAAAAAGATTTAAAATAAATGGTCGATGGGTAAGTTGGGCAGATGGAGAAAATATTGACTGGAGTTACTCTGACAAGGGTTTTTTAAGCCTCCAAGTTGATAAATTGCGGAATGATTTAAAGAAAGTAACACCGGAGGTGGATAAAATTGTGTATGTTAGCCACCACGTTCCTATTCATAACCTTCTTGAAATAAGGCCATTCGATGCAGAGTGGTCAGTCTTCAATGCTTATCAGGGAAGCCAGCGTTTAGGTGACATTGCTTTGGCAAATCCAAAAGTAAGAGCCATCATTTGCGGCCACAGCCACCTTTATCGAAAAGCATCTGTCCACAAGGTTCAATGTTATGATGTCAGTCGGGAATTGGGGGAACTGACACGAACCGAGATTAAAATCTGAATCAATCTATGGGGATTTCTAGCTGCCCATTGCTGATTGCAGTAGCCACTCCATATTTTACTTCAGTTACCCATTCAGGGAGAGAAAGGTAGGTATCGAGTGAAGTATCTCTTAGGTGGGCCGGGGGCACATACCCTGATTGGAGAATATAGTCCATAAAGAGTCGGCTTGTCCTGCCATTTTTATCCCAAAAAGGGTGGATTGATACAAACTTTTGTTGGAATTCCGCCGCAAGCGCAATCCACTCTTCATATGATAAAGTGCAAGCAAGCTTGGCATTATACTCATTAATTAATGAAACAAGCAAGTTATCAACTTCTTCTCCTAAGGGGTATCGAATGATCCCAACGACAAACTCTCCCGGATTTCTTTCCACATATTGTCCTGTTGGGGAATCTTTCCCAAGGGCTGCAACGACACTTTTTAACATGTCACGGTAGGAATAATCACCAAGTGTCCCAGACGCTTCCACTGTTAATAAGGGGTTATTCTTTGCCGCCTCAAAAGTAGATTTTTTATAAATATTAAAAAAACCACCACTAACCTCAAATTCCCCTCCTTGCATCACATTTTCGTTCTGACCCCTAAACTTGTTTTGCCAAAGTAATTCCCCAACTTTTTTAACCATGACCTTGCTGATTCTCCCTTTTTTCTCCCCAATTTGGGTAAAAAGAAAGTCATCAGCAGATTTCCATCTCTCCCAAGCTCCCGGTTCAAGGGCATCATAAGCCATCCCAGGATTCTGGGCTAAATCCGGATTGGGAGTCCCATCGGGGTACTTCCCATTGAGGGCTTGTTGATAATGGTCTTTGTCAATGAACCTCCTCGCCCGAAAAGAATCTTTTCTTGTAATTTCCGAGGTGATTGGCCTAAATGTTGGATTTGGAGGAACAGCCTCAGCCAATTGGGGTGATTTGGGCACCTTGCACGGTTTTGGGTCCACCTTTCTGACACACTCGCTTAAACCCTGCTTCTTTAAGGGCGATAGCTTTGTTTCTAAGGCTTGTTGAACTTTAGGTTCTAGTATTGCACTATTCAACCTCCCAATATTCTCGCTCCCAGTTCCCATCGCCACTGTTGCGACAGCGGCCGGAGATTCGGATTCCACCCCCTCAGCGATCGCTTCAGCAAAAAGATTTACATTGGATGTTAACCTAAGGGGGTGAAAGAAAAATCTCCCAGGCTCAACTTCTTCCACCGCAAGTATGGTGCTCAAAACATTATTGGAAAAACGTGCCACCCCGACCTTAAAGTTTGGAGGAATATCAAACAAGACCGACATCCATCTGGGAGTCTCCCCCATAGACATCTTAACCGATAGGCTTATTGATGTACTAAGGGTAACTTCCTGACCTCCAAGATTTAAGAAGATAGGCTCATTGAGAACGCCAGTTACCATCTTATTTTCTGATGAAATTAGCCGCGATATCTGTTTTTCCAAGAACGCAGTTCCGAACCTTTGAACCACCCAACGACCTAACCCCTCAGCAAGGTTTCCGCCGATTGCCACTGGAACGATTAAAGCATTTAAACACGACTCATAAGCCTGGATAAATTTCCTGCAATCATCTCTTGTGCTTGTCGGCTTGCACCATTCTGCATCAATATCGCTCTCAAAATCCAATGCAGCAGTCACACAATGATAGGAATCTTTTAGAAAGAAAAATCCCGCAAGGAGGCCTAAGGGAGCTTTTAACTCGGGCAATGCAAGCAGCACCCGGGGTATATAAATCTGGCCCAACACTGTAGCAACCACCCCTATCCCTAAGGCCGATCCGTAGACGATATTTGCCTTCCAGATGCTTTCCGGCGGTGAGCAAAACAAATCCCTGCTTTTTGAAGGGAACAAGCTTATGTCCCCGCTATAAACCTCTGTTCCAGTCGAAATGTCGTCATCAAAAGGGGAGATTCCATCATTATAAGCAGCCTCATAACCCGTCTCCATGTCTTTATTGCAGTTTAAGTCGATAAAGTTTGTTGTGCCGCAAAGAGCGCCTTCGGGATTAGTATTGAGGACAGCGAATGGGTGAACTTGTTTTGCCGTTACTGGAATAAAATATTCCCCATAGGAGAAGGCATCTCCTTTGTTGTAAGATTCAAGTTTGGTGTCATCAAACACTCTTGGAGGTTCAAGAAGGCTCAGCGTCGGTGACCCAATAACTATTGAGGTATAATCGGCAATCCCATCCTTGTTTAAATCCTGGAAAGCATCATCTTCTGTAAAATCATCGCAATCCGGGAAAAATGAAGTATCCGGGAAAGGGAAACAATCCCTTTCTTTTATGCAAAAATCATAATTGGCAAGGCAATTTTCTCTGATGGGCTGAGGGATAGAATCTACTTGAAGATATCCATCAATTATCACTCCCTCAAATCCTTCTTTCAAATAAGCCCTATTGATATAGGAGCAAAAACCCTTTCTTGAAGCTAAAAATTTATCTCCGTCGTGGTCAAGGCCTCGGCCATAACAATCCGGATGATCCCCATCTTTTAGCCTTGCCTTCATCTCCCCGACAACAGCCGATTCATATGAGCACTCCTCAGCATCAAAATCGACTTTATCGATATTCTTCCCAGTTCTCAGCCCTCTTTTTCCCGTCGGATCAAACTTTGAAAAGATTTGATTGAGGCTTATTTCGGCTGTGCTTGAAAATCCATCTCTGCATTTATCTTTTTTTACACAGGAAGTCTTCAATTGGAAAGAATAGCCTTCTCTTGGAGAAATCTCCCTTTTGCAGGCGCTATAAAATCCATTAAAGTCTAATTCACCATATCTGCCTGAAACGACTGAAGACTCTTTTTCAGGGAGGCATGAATAAAGGGTCTCATCATAACCCTTGAAACTTAAACCGCCGTCGGAATCATAGGAAGTATATCTCTTGGTACCGCATTCCGCATCACCATTTGCTCCAGCTGGCGAATAGATGCACTCAACACCAGTTTCGGGGCTTTCCGGTACCCCCAATCCTTGCATTCCAAAATCATAAGACCCGTGAACAACACACTGCTCATCCTCGCCGCATGCAGTCCCATCCTCTTTGCCGTTCCAGATATTTGGAGTGTAGGTTTCATCCCGATTCCATGAGCCCGAACAATCAGCATCAACTCCGCAAGCCTTCTTCGCACCAGGAAACCTGCAAAAAGAACAGTCAGCTAACAAAGAATTTCCACACACCATTGTTTTTGGGATTTGATTCTTGATGCATGGGTTTTCCTGGGAAAGCGGCGAATTGAATAATGCCCATAAGTTCGGGTCATTGTTACAGGTATTGCCAGTCTTGACCCCCCATCGGTAAAGGGAAGGTGCGACTGAAGGAGAGTTGCCAATCTGGCAGCAGACAACATCCATGCACTGAGGGGGATCGGAAGAAGGGTCATCAGCGCAATCGGGATTGCCGCAAAGCCCGCTTCCCCTCTTAAAGCCATCACCGTCAGCATCCACACAACAATTGCCCGTATCTCTTAACTCTTTTAAGCTGATGGGAATTTGCGGGCTTGTATAAAAAACACCTAAAGGGGCATTTTTTTTAAAGACATTGTCTGCAACTTTAATTCCCTCTTTGCCCCCATAATGCAGGTATACCGGCCCATATATTCCATAATTTGAAGGAATAGTATTTTCGAACTTAAACTCAAGCTTCTGGTTGTCTTTAACCTTAAACTTGGCTTCTAGGTAGCCGCAATGAAGATATCGCCCGCACCCTGGAAGGGGTGTTGGGGAATAATGGTTCCAGCTGCTCTTGTGGATTTTTTGGCCAGTTGACACATCAACAGCTGTGACCTCGTCATCAACACTAAATGGCGCTTTTGTCTCTGTCGGGCTGCCGCTTAATGTAGCCACGCACTCAGTTGCGCCACTAAACTCGATGTTTGGAAGGCCTCTTGATTCTAATTCCTGCACATCAGCATCGTCCATGAGGGAATCCTGGTTGAGGTCTCCCTCGAAAAGATACTGCCCGCTGGCGACATACATTTTCAATAATTGCAAATCCCCGGAAGACAGTAAACGGTCGCCATTCAAATCTCCCTTAAGGGGAAGTGATTCAACCGGGCAAAACAGGCTTCCTCCACCTTCAGGCACTATCTCAGGTACAGGACAAAATTTTTTATAGGCACTATAAACATAAAAAGTGTATCCACTCGCCTCATCACCAGTTATGCCATAATTAATGCTTATGTGAGAAGTATCTGGCCATCCATCAGCAAGCTCATTAAAAAAGAGTTCTGAAATCCTGTCGGTTAGATTTTGAGAGTTATCACATCCTATATCGAATTCGGGTGGAAGGTCAAAAAAACTGGAAATGTCTAACCATCCAGTGTCCAGAGACGGAATATCAAAGACTCCGCTCACAGTAGCCTCTCCATTGGCAGTTACAGAAAATTTTCCTTGAATCTCTTTGCAGCTTCCAAATTTAAAGGCATAACCATGTTCCTTATTTGCTTTTATTGGTAAGTTGAGGGGAGTTTTTCCTTGAGGCTCTCCGTCAACATAAACCTCAGCCCCCAACGGGAGAGACACAAAATTCACCACACCCCTATTAAGATCGAAATGCACTTTCTGATGCGCCCTTTTTTCCATGCTCACAATTTTCTCAACTGTTGGATACCCTTGCTTCTCAACCCTGATAATATATTCCCGGGGAGGATACTGGCTATCGAAAGAAAAAGGAGTTTGCCGGCTTGCCTTAACTCCGTTGATAAAGATATCAGCATGAGATGGTTCAGATGTGACTGAGAATATTGCCAAATTCGCGCGGTCATAGGACGCTCCTCCCCTAATACCCATAGGATCAGCACCAGGGTTGAGCACATTCTCATTAACATCACTGTAATCACCTTTCTGATAGAGTAAGGTGTATGTTTTTCCGCCAGGCAGGTTCTTTATCGAGATGGGAGTCTTTCCAACATAGTCTCCATTGAGATAGACATCTGATTTGGATGTATCACTATTTTTAAAAGACCCGCGTTTGGCTCGAAGGGAAAGGGTGACATCGACATACTCTCCCTTGGAGATTTTGGCATCCGCCGCCTTAGCAAAATATCCTTCCTTAACCAAAGTAACTTTCCTTGTTCCAGAAGAGACATCCACAGATTTGAAGCTGCCGTCTCTACTAGTCCACCCCGACGCGTCGGTTTCTGGAGCAACATAGCTTGAACCTACTTTTATTCTTGCATTGCAGAAATAACAGGGCTCTTCTTCAACACAGCATTTTGCCCTTACTCTCACCACGGTCCTTTTGTTTTTCTTGCTCCGGCTTGTTACCTCGTTTACTTCTTCAATCCAAACCGGATTGGGTTGTTCTGGCTCCAACTCGGGGGGCCCCACAGGCGCTCCATAATCCAACGGGCTTAAACTGAAACCTATGAGATTCTCATCTCCAGAAGATGAAGCTATCGAAGAGATATCTTTGCTAACAGTATAAGAGTTTGCCCATTTGTTTCCAACGAAAGACTGAAGAAGCTCCAAAAGCTCATCTTTCGATGAAACTTTCCCACAAATGCCTTGTCCAGCGCCTAAATCACAGGGGCCGGGGCCCCCAATGGGGGGCAAATATCCTTTTCCAGTCATAGAAAAATTTTCACTGGAGAATAAACCATAAAGGATGATGGCAAAAAAAGTGCTGATAAGGATAAGAGGAAGAGGCTTTGCCCTATAGCCAAAAAAGAAGGAGAATTCATGTGAACCCCTTTTCCTCTCTGTCATAGGCAAACCTCGCTATTCAACCTTAAACCCTTTCTAAAATAAAAACAAATAATCCCATTCACATGCTTAATCTCTCCCCATCATGTATCATATGCACCGTCTTTCCTTTACATCATCACCATGTGCAGGAACGATATGCTTCGGCTTGACCATGTTGATCAGGTCGCGCAAATCCTCTTTTGAAGCATGTCCTGAGACATGGATATCTTTAAATATCCTTACTCGGTGCTGATGCAGCTTCTCTTCCAAAGCGTTCCTGTTTGTGATGTTTGTCTCTGTCGGGATAACATTGCAGGAAAATATCACATGGTCCTCAGGCCTGAAGGGAAACTCGATGGCCCCATTTGCCATTTTTGCCAGCGTAGAGGTCGGCTCTCCCTGATGCCCTGTCACCACCAGGAGGTATTTGTCAAGATTACCCTTGATTTTATTGAGTGTCTTCTTTATTTTTTTTGCAAAACCGACAATCTCTGCTTCTTTGGAAAAATGCACTAAGCCAATATTCTCACCTGCCTGGGCATATTTCGCAAGGCTTCTTCCTAAGAAAACTATCTTTCTCCCCATCTTCTGCCCCATCTCGATGATGGACTTCAGGCGGGCAAGATGGGATGCGAAGGTAGTCACGATGACCGCTTTCCCCCTGCTTTCCACCCCAAGCATCACATCCCTGAGCATCTCCTTGGCAACCATCTCTGAAGGGGTTTTTGAATTGTTCGGCGCCCTTGTAGAGTCAGATATCAGCACCTTGACCCCTTCCTTTCCCAGCTCCTGTAGCCGCTCATAGTTCGGCATCCTTCCGATGGTAGGATGGTTGTCAAATTTAAAGTCATTCGCGTAGAGCACCGTCCCTTCAGGTGTATGCACTGCCACCATCACGGTCTGAGGGATGCTGTGGGTGACGTTGATGAATTCAATAGTTATTTTCTCAGAAATTTTGTAGGAATGGTTCGAAGTCAGCTCCTTGACCTCGTTCTTGAGCTTGATCTTCTCATCCCTCGAGATTGCCATGATGATCTCCTTGGTGAAAGGAGTGCAGATGATGGGTGCATCATACTTATTGCTCAAAAAGACAATCGCTCCGACGTGGTCGAGATGCCCATGCGTTGGCACGATCGCTTTGACCTGCCTTCTCCAGTCGCTGATGACCCTGTCATCGGGGATTGCCCCTGCTTTCTGGAGGTCATGCGGCGAAACCGTTGAGAGGTCATCAAACTCCCCTTCCGTAAAAGCAACATATTTGTCGAGGTAGATTCCCATATCGAGAAGTATCACTTCGTCCTTATAGCGGAGCGCTGTCATGTTCTTGCCGATGAAGTTATAGCCGCCGACAGCGCAGATTTCAATCATAGGCGAATAATTCGGGAGAAAGTATTTAAAGGTAATGCCGCTCAGAGTATAAATGGCTATCCGCATCAATGAACGATGGAAATTCGGGCAAAGGACTATTGAGCTGTTTGGCAAGGCTCAGGGAAGATACGCCAAGATAATGTGGGACATAGAAGGGAACCTATCAGAAAGTGGGAGCAAGGCGCTTATTCGGGCATTTGCCAGGAGACAGCTGAATTATACTTCAAGATCTGACTATTTCTTGAAAAGACATTGGCTCAAGCTAAGAAAGGGGAAAGAAGAGTTTTATTAGGCCGACAAAAGAACAATAAAAGTGCGAGGAGCAGGACTTTTGATAAGATTTCTCTTATGTTCGAACCTGCGAAGGCACTTCACCAGCTTTTTTCTTGCGAAAAAACCTGGGAAAAATTGTCGGGGTAAAGTCCAACTGATAAAACTGCAAGAATAAAAAAGTGCGAGGAGCAGGACTTTCGATAAGATTTCTCTTATGTTCGAACCTGCGAAGGCACTAAGCCAATAGATGACTTACATTGATTCTTTCATCGCACTCTTGCACAAGAGATAGAGAAAAGAGACTGTATAAAAAACTTCCCTTGTATAGTGGCGCAACCAAATAATTGAGCAATAATTTCAATCTCCGATTGAGGTCTACGAACGATAGTGAGTATGATTATTGCGCCACTATATTAAATGCAAATATTCCACCAGTTTCTAACTGGTGGTTGACGTTAGATTAGACATTGGGAATATTTGCCTTCTCAGAAATTCGACCCGAGCGACCGAAGGGAGGGAGCAATCCCCCCGTCTGTGACGGGGGGTGGTCGGATTTCTTTTGAAGAACACAAACCATTTTGCTCAACTGTCAAAAATGCGTTGCATTTTTGAGCATGCTCAGAAATATTCCATTTCCGGCATATTTGTGTTCTTCGCTATAAATGTTCTTCGCTATAAAAAGAGCTTATGCCGTCATCTTGTCGAGCTCTGCCTCTATCTGAGCAAGCTCGCTCTCTATTCTCTCAGCCTCATTCAGATGCTTTGGCTTCTCTGGAACTGCAGCCCTTACCTGTTTCGCAGGCTTAGGCGCCTCTATTATCTTGGGTAATTCTATGCTCTTGGGCTTCTCCTTCTTCGGCTCCTGGACCCTGACACTTGGCAGGATGCCCCTTAATCGTCCAAGGTGATTGGTCAGCGACCGGACATCAGTCCGCAAACGCTCAAATGCCTTCTGCTTCTCTTCCTGGATTTCCTTAAACCCTTCATTGGCCTTGAGCAGCTCAAGGATCTCCCGAACTCCTTCAAGCAGAGTCCTCCGGATAAGCTGAGGTGATTGAACTCAGACATAGAGGCTTTCTGCTTTTTCTTTGCCCATAGGATCACATCGACGGCTTGACAAGGGAATTGTCCATCTGCCCTATCTTATCTTCAATAGCTGAAAGCTTTGCACTCCAGGTAGCAAGCTCAGCATCCTCTTTGTCCTTGAGATTTTTTATTTTTTGGATATTATCCTTAGCATCCTGTATCTTGCTCTTCACTGCCCTGATAGTATCAAGGACATTCCGATACTCATCGATTTTTACAAAGATTCCGTCATCCATTGCTTATCACCTGCGTTGTTGCTGTTATGCTTTGAAGAGGCTCTTATCGACGCCATGCAATCTTCGTTGGATATCTTCAAGTGAAGACTTCCAGGAGGAAAATAGTCTCTGCTCTTCATGGATTGAATTTCCTATTTCAGTAACATAAGTATGCACGTCCCTGATATCCCCTCTTGCCTCGTGAAGATGCTCAAGCAGCCGTTTGAATTCCGAAAGGCCAAGAAAAAATCCTTTGCTGGGGCTCGGGAGTAAAGGTAAAACCTGGGCAGGTGGCCGCTGATAAGATGATTCGGGGGGAAGGTCCGGAAGTTCAGGAAGTTCAGGTAAGGCCTCGAAAGTTGGCTCAGCAGGAACCTCTTCATTTCGCATATTGCTCTCCGCATCAAAAGACGGAAGGCCAAGTTCGGTAGGCTCTTTAAGCCCCTCGCCCTGGTTCAACTGCCCAAAGTCCTGAAGTTCTTCCCCGATTTCGGGAAGTTCAGGTAAAGGCGTTTCAGAAGAATGCTGTTCCAGATGGCCAGCAGAAAATCCATCCAACGAAGGCAGTTCCTCCAGCCCCTCAAGCTCCGGCAACTCTGGCGGCTCAGGAGGCAAATCAAGAGCTAAGTTATCGTTAAAACTTTCTTTTCTCTTAAAAAGATTGATAAAAGCCATCGTTAAAATACACCCCCTAAATAACAGGTTACAGCAAAAGGCTGCCTATTAAAGCTTTTAGTAGCATTCATGAATAGTAACATTGGGAGTTTAAAAAAAATAGATTTATATAGAGGTTCGCTCAGGATAATAGTATGCCTGGCCCATTTGAGAAGACATCACTGCCGAAAAGGCTTGGGAATTTCACCAAAGTCTTGTTCCTTTCAAAATTCCCCATGAACCTCCTTGCCCTTGCAGTCATTATCTCCCTTTCAATCTTCTCCTACCATTCATTGGTCCCTGCCCCGCAGGTGACAGGTAATGTTATTGCAGACATTGTCCCATGCCCAGGTTCCGAGCAATGCCTTACAAGCTGCGACCAGTGCCCCGTGAAAAAAGAGCTTGAGCGGATTGAGGTTACGAAATACCAATGTGCAGATGGCACGCTCCAGGAAGATCTTGAGGATTGTAAGGTTGAATACCCAAAGGTGCAGGAGAAGTTCAGTGGAGCTGTTGGAGATATAACATTCAGCATAGACGACGTGTCTTACATCCTGGAAGAGGATGGCTTGGGGACTCTGTTGAGAGTTGATTACACCATCATCAACAAGGGCAGTTCCCCGCTCGTTCCCAGGCTCGAGATGAAGGTCTATGAGGAATGGTCGACCAAAGCCATGAAGGCTCTGCCGAATAAAGTCGTCGATCTTGAGACGGTTATTGGCCCGGAAAGCTTTTTGCAGAGGAGCGAAAACGTCAGGATTACCTTTAAGGGTGCACAGCCAAAGGTCAGGATTCTGCTCGTCAACGCCCTTGCCGACCCCGATGAGGAGATTATTGCAGTATCAAGAGACATTCTGAAGCAGCAAGAGTGAGGGTATGAGCCGCCCCAAAAGCTGGTCTCATTGGATAAAGTTTAAATAAAGCATATCTTTCGCCCTGTTGGGGGATGGAAAAATTTGAGAAAAGCGATTCTTCTCTTGCTGCCGCTGTTGATGCTGGTTGGCTCGGCGCACGCAATGGTGATTTCTGAAATAATGGCTTACCCTTCATCCGATGAGAAGACAAATGAGTGGATTGAGCTGTACAATGATGCTGAAGCAGAAATAGATATCGCGAACTGGACATTGAGGGATTCCCTTAAAAATGACTCCTTGAAGGGTTACATTGATGCAGCATCAACATTGATCCCTGCAAAGCATTATGCATTGATTACCGACAGGACAACGACGGTTTATGCTTCCTTATCGGTCAATTCTGGCGCAATAAGGATTTCAGTCACTGATGAGTCATTGGGCAACGGGCTGAACAATAATGGGGAGGCGATTGCAATTCTTGATGCCGAAGATAAGATTATAGACGAAGTCACCTACCCTAAAGCAACTAAAGGGTTGAGCTACCAAAGGTCTGAAGCAGGATGGAAGCAGGATTTCCCCTCGCCTGGCTTCCCGAATACCATTAAAGATGATGAAGGGAATTTAGAGGGGGAGGTATCGCTGGGAGGTGGAGAAACTTCAGAAGATAGTAAGTCGGGGTCAGGGAGTAATGAGCCTGGATCAGTCAATGGCACAGAGGGAAAAGAAGAGACGGGGGGAGCAGGAGGAGCAGGAGGGGGGCAGGAGAAGAGTAAGTCAGAACAACAAACTCCCAATAATTTGAGTGAGTCATCAGAGGCTGATAAGGCGTTTGATGAAAATGTTATAGCCTTAAGCAGGGGAGATAATTCCACGAAAGGACAGATGGGTGGCCTAGACAGCTGCGATTGGAAAGTTGAGTTGTTGTTCCCATTTAAAGATAACCAGAGTGAAAAGAGCCAGAGAGTGAGATTGAGGGCAATAAAAATTGCAGGAAAAGAAGCGTCCCTCACAGCCAGGCTTTCCATCCATGATAAGGGTGGCCAGCTGTTGAAAGAGCTCACGGTTTGGGACAGAGTCACCGCAGTCAGGCAGAAAACGTCGCCAGAGATAAGCCCGGGCCTTGAAAGTGGGGGGGAGACGGCATATGAGGCAGAGCTCGAAACGTCATGCGTTGATGTTGACAAAGGAAACAACAGGTATGTTGAGGTAGTTTCTGTATTTCCCGAAAAAAATGTCACTTCGACTATTGAAATAATCAACATTACATACCAAAACAACCAAAGCTATGCTTCCTTTGGCGAGAGGCTCATAACCACCCTGCAGGTGAAGAAAGGGACGACGAAAAAAGGAACAATCACTGTCAGTGTTCAGGGAGAAGAAAGAGTTAGCAACGAGACCAGGATTTCAGATATTCTCTCCGAAGAGACGATGATGGTTGATGTATCGGTGAGGTTAAAGGAAAACTGCAACGGAAAATTCCAGGACGGAGAATATGAGGTTCAGGCAATTGGGCTGGACACCTCTGGGGCGAGATCCATCAATATTTCAGGAAAAGGGGATTGCCGGGGGGAGAAAATAAAAAAACAGCCATCGAAAAAGGGAGAAGGTGCGGGCAGGGAATCTTTGGCAGCAGTCCCCTCTCAAGATGCGATAGGCGCCCCGGGAACTCGGCCTAAGGTTTTCATTGATAATACCCAATCTGAAACATTGAAAGAGAAAAGAGGGTATGTCTCCCCAAGCTCGCAGGCTTTGATAATTGGCGCAATGGCATTTTTAGCGCTAATCCTTACCATTGGGGCATCATCGATCACATTCTGGGTTCTCAAGCGGAAGGGCGGGGGAAAAAGAACCGATACCAGGAAAGTTTCATCTCAGTCCAACAGAAATCTATTTAAAGCGGGCAGGAACAAAAAGAAAGATGGTAGCTCAGGAAAAAGAGATGATCAGGTGCAGGGCAATAATTGAGATTCTTGGCAGGCCAAAAGAGCATGTCGAAGAGACTATAAAGCTCGTGGTCGAGAAGATAAGGCAGACTGAGAACATTTCTGTCCTTAAGGAGGCGATTGCCCCGGTGACGCCAAACGAATCATCCTTGTTCTCGACCTTTGTTGAGCTGGAGATGGTCATCAAGGGAATTTCCACCCTCATCTCATTTTGTTTTGATCATATGCCTTCATCCCTGGAGATAGAGAAGCCGGAAGAACTGATGATAAGGAACACCCAGCTTTCAGGAATCTTTAACGATTTGCAGGCAAAATTGCATAATGTGGATATGGTCGCAAAAAAGCTGCGGATGGAGGGGGATGCATTGACAAGAAGCTTAAACACCCTCATGCAGAACATGATTGCCATCCTGACTTCGATCGGAAAAGCTTCATTGGAGGATCTCTCTAAATTTTCCGGCCTTGATGGGGGGCTGCTGAAAAAGTTCCTTGATTCTCTCGTAAAAGATGGGAAAGCCATAAAAGATGGCGAAAACTATAAAATGGCTCAGGGTAAACGATCACTCTAATGTCCAATCTGAAGTATAAGATTGAGGCGCTCCTCTTCTCTTCTGGCAGGAGAATGCCCCTTGAGGAGATGGAAAAGCTGACTAAGGCAGCTCCTGAAGATATCCGTGAGAGCATCCGATCCCTGAAGGAAGAATATGCTCAGAGGAATTCTTCGATACACCTGATAGATGAAGGGAATGCCTGGAAGCTCAGCGTCAAGGATGAACATATCGACGCCATCAGCCAGATTGTCACAAAATCGGAGCTTCCAAAAACACTGATGGAGACTCTCGCAGTCATCGCATTCAAATACCCGATGAAGCAGTCTGACCTTATCAGGATACGCACCAACAAGGCTTATGGCCACCTGCTGGAGCTTGAGCGCTTAGGATATATCGCAAGGCAGAAATTCAGCAGGACAAAGCTCATCAGGCTTACGCCGAAATTCTTTGAGTATTTTGACCTTCCGCCGGAAAAGCTGAAGGAGAAGTTCAAGGATTTCGAGGGGATTGCGCAGGCCATCACCGAGAAAGACCAGGAAACTAAAAAAGTGGCAGCAAAGCAGGCGGGGCAGGGGAAGAGCCATGAAATAGATGTTTTAGACAAGCAGGGAAAGCCTGTTCCCCTTGAGGTGTATGAAGAGACAAAGCAAGAGCAGGAGTTTCAGGATGCAAAAGAAGTTCTCCCCATTAAGGAAAACCTTGGAGCACTTGAAGTCGTAGAGGTAGAGGAAAGGGTTGAGCCTGAATCCACTGATGCTGCCGATGAAGGCATTCCCTTGACTGAGGAGATGGGAGAAGGTATTGTTGAAGAAGTCAAGGAGCTGTTCGAGGGAGGGCATTCCGGGGAAACTCCAAAAACGACCGAGGAAGTTGACACTGAAATTGACAAAAGAGTAGATGAGCTCCTGAAGCCAATGAAAGTATCCGAAGAGGATGTTGATCCGGAAGATAATATCATATCTGAAGAGAGTGCTGGTCCGGAAGAAGATGCAAGTTCCGAGCAGAATATTGTTTCCGGAGAAGAGATAAGTTCTAAAAGTGGCAATACAAAGGGAGAAGAAAGGCCTGAGGAAGAAGGGCAGTCAAATGAAGAAGAATTATCCCAGGAAGAAGGGCAGCCTAAGGAAGCAGCGGAATCAGATGAGGGAGATTCGGAATTGGAGAATGCTGGGAAGTATCAGGATAAAGAAAATCCCTCAGAGAAGGACGAAGTTTCAGAGAGAGATTCGATGAGGGCCTCAGCAGAAGATTTAACGGGACAGGATGAAAAAAGTCCCATGGAGCTAAAAAGGCCGAAGAAGATTGAGGATTTGGAAGATTATGAAGATGAAAAAATCAGGCACACCGAGCCAAAAAAAGGCCAGAAGGGGCTGTTGGAATAGGTGAAGATGAAGGTTTTATTGAGAAGAAGCATTAATGTGTATAAAGGTTTGATGAAGTTAAGGTTTTATGGAAGAAGAAGAAGAAGAAGAAGAAGATTTGAAGGATATGAAGGTTTGGTGAAGATGAAGGTTGAGGGAGATGAAGTCGTATGAAGCTGTTTCTCGTCCGCTGCCCGCACTGCCATAACGCCATGAAATACTCCTGCGATGATGGCATCCTGACCGGAAAAAGGAAAGCCTGCGTGTATTGCGGTAAAAGTTTTCTCGTGAGGAAAAACCTTACAGTCCAAAAAGAAAAATCTCCAACGATGACCGCTTTTTCCGTTTCTTTCGACGAGCCAAAAGCCTAAAATTTTGCCATTATAGACGCTATAAAGGCATATTTTAATAGTAACCTTTATATACCCTCACCTGTTCTGGAACAGAGAGGTTTTCTCGAAAAATGGCTGAACCGATCAAATTTGTTGATATAACTCCAGTTCAAATGAGCGATGAAGATGCAGGCCCGGGAACAAACAAAAAAACAGTTCCGATGGCCGATAAAAAGATAGTTCCAGAAACGAATAAGAAGATAATTCCTGGAATGAATGAGAAGATAGTTCCAAGGGTCATTGAAGAGGAGATGAAGCAGAGCTATGTAGATTATGCTATGTCAGTCATTGTCGGGCGCGCTCTTCCGGATGTCCGGGACGGTTTGAAGCCGGTCCACCGCAGGATTCTATTTGCGATGAACGAGCTGGGCCTCCAGTCCAGCAAGCC
>JACPBU010000004.1 GCA_016180165.1 Candidatus Woesearchaeota archaeon
AAGGAGATATTAAAGGGAAGACTGAAGATGAGATTGAGCGGGAGATTGAAGGGAATATTAAGGAGAAGATTGGAGGGAAAGCTGATCCTGACCTGATCATCTTTGCTTCACGGCATGTTTCTTCTGCAGGAAAGCCTTCCCTGTCATGCCATATCGCCGGAAACTGGAATGAGGCAAAGTTTGGGGGGAAAGCGGGAAAGCTGTGTGTTGCGCCTGCAATTGTTCTGAAGGAAATTTTTCTTGAGCTGCACTGCCTGGCAAAACGGGCTAGGGAATTGGAAAAGCCCTTCAATCATGAAATTACCCTGGAAGCTACCCACCATGGCCCGCTTGTGGAAAAGCCTTCCCTGTTTGTTGAGATAGGGAGTGATGAGGAGGAATGGGCGAAAAAGGAGAATGGCAAAATCATTGCATCAGCTCTTGTGAATGCCCTTGGCAAAATGCTTTTTATCGATAGAAAAAGGCCTGATGAGAAATGGCCTGATGAGAAAAAATATGAGGTTGCTGTCGGCATCGGGGGGCCGCATTACTGCAACACGTTCAATGCATTCCAGCTCAATGCGAGGGTTGCTGTCGGGCATATCTGCCCGAAATATGCGTTGGAGCATCTTAATGCCGAAATGCTGCAGCAGGCGTGGGAAAGGACAATACCCAAGCCTGATTTCTTCCTGCTTGACTGGAAGGGGCTTGGGAAGGAAAAGCAAAGAGTTCTGGAAATTCTTAAAACACCGGGGCATAGGGTTGAGAGGAGCGACCAGATTAAAAATAATTTAATACCTTTTTGATGGGTTCGCATTGGATCTCAAAATAAATCTGACCACCCCCAACGGAAAACTTCTGTTTTCCAAGTTGCGCTCATTTCATTCGGCAACATCAGAAAACCTGCGGGTTTTCTTAGTTGAGTTCGCTTCTCTCTTCAACAACGGAAAACTTCTGTTTTCCAAGTTGCGCTCATTTCATTCGGCAACAACAGAAAACCTGCTGGTTTTCTTAGTTGAGTTCGCTTCTCTCTTCAACAACCTTTAACTTTTCAATGGGCAGGTTTAGAAAGATATTTATAGGCTGTTTTTCGGTTTGAGTGCTATGCCACACCATACTGCCAACCATCGCAGCCATCCGAGGAAAGAAAGATATGGGATAAGCAAAGGCCTCATTCTTGCCGGAACCCTGATACTTTTCTTATGGCTGCTCTACTACAACAGGCATTTTTTCATCAATTGGATGAAACAGCACCCCCTTCTTTATTCGCTCTACCAGCATATCTCGCTTCAGGTCACTGAGCGGACGCTGCTTGGGCTGTTCTATGCTGCCTTCTTCGGCTCGCTTTTTTTTATCACCCTCCCCATCGAGGTGATATTCTTGTACTATACCCTCTTAGCATATGATCCTCTGGCCCTGGTGGCAGTCTCACTTGCCGGGGTTGTTCTTGGAATGTTAACCAACTATGCCATAGGCTGGCTGATGGGAGAGAGAGTTTTAACTATCCTTCTTGGGAAATTTTACCATAAGCTGAAGCGCATCAATGACCGCTTCGGGACGTTCTTTGTCTTTTTTGGAAATCTCATCCCCTCGCCGATCGAGCCGTTTTCTGTCCTCTTAGGCGGAACAAGGTATCCTCTGAGGAAATTTCTAGTGTACACCTCCGCAGGAAGGCTCATCAAGTTCCTTTTTCTGCTCATGGGCAAAGATTATTTTCTGCAGACGGTCTTTCCATTGGTTTCTTCGTGGATATGACTATTGTTTGTTTTTGGGGAGGTGGCCAGTTTCAGAAGAAATAGTGGTAATAAACCAGAATGTTCGGGATGCACCTACTCATCAAAAAATGTGGAGACTGATATCACCAAATAAGGTGCAAAAGGGGCATCAAAAAATCAGCAATAAAAATTATTTCTTCTTCGATTCCTTTTTCTTTTCTGCGGGGGCAGCTGCTTTTCCTGCAGGGGCTGCTGCTCCGGCTGCGGGGGCAGCTCCGGGGGCTCCAGGGGCGCCGGGCTTTCCTTCGGCACCTGCTGCACCGGCTCCTTCAACCGGCAATAATTCACGGATCATGACTTCTGGGATGCCTGCTTCACGCAGCTTTGCTTTGATAGCCCCACGCTCCTTGCCTGCCATCGATGCAATGATATCCTGGGCAGTCTTGGTGAGTTCTGCTTTTCTCTTTTCAATCTCTTCCGCAAGGCGCTTCTTCTCTTCTTCGAGCTTTGCTTTCTCTTCAACAGTCAGCTCAGTCTTCTCAGCCTTAATCTCGGCATCAAATTTTCCAGCGTTGACATCGACAATGGATTCAACAGCCCTCTTTCCCTCGACCATGATTCCCATGGAGTTGCAGGTGCCGATGACTTCTTTTACCCTGTCCTTGAGGGTCTTTCCTGCAAGAGAAGATTCTTTCATCTTGGCAATCTTGATGACCTGCTCGATAAGGATATCTGCAATCAAGTCTTCCTTCGGGCTCCCGGAGCCTTTCTCTATCTCAGCTTCCTTTTTTATCAGCTGAGAGGTTGGGGGAGTGCCGACTTCGACGTCGAATGTCTTGGCCGTGGTGTCTGCCTTTATCTTGATAGGAACCTTCATGCCAGCAAAGACCCTGGTCTTTTCGTTAATCTTGGCAATGACCTGGCCGATGTTCAGCCCCAAAGGGCCAAGTGCAGGACCTAATGGCGGGGCTGCTGTGGCTTTGCCGCCTTCAACCAGAGATTCAACGATTTGTGTTGGCATATTGGTGTAAGAAACTGGGTTTTGTTTTTAAAGGTTATTTTCTTTTGTATGTGCATAGCGCCTTCAAAATTCTTGACGGGGGCTGGGAGGAGCTATGTCCCCCTAAGGGACACTAAAAAACATTCCCGTTTTTTGTGCCTCGCTCGCTACCGCTCGGAGGCAACCCCCCATAACGCTCGTCGATAATATTTATTTGATGGAAACCGCTCGGAGGCAACCCCCCATAACGCTCGTCGATAATATTTATTTGATGGAATTTTGACCTTAGGGCGCTATGCACATACTTTCTTTTCCTTGAATCTTAAAACTTTGAAATGATAAAGACATAAACAATGAAAATCTTTTTTTGCCTATTGCTGCTCCAAGACTAATCTTCCTTTGGCTTTTCTTCGTCTTCCCTATCTCTCCTGATGACCTTGACAGCGTCCATCTTGACGGTGATCGGGATTGGGACAGCGGCCTCAAGCAGCTCCACGACGACTTCCTCTTTCTGCTTGTCAATCCTGGTGACTTTGGCATTCTCTCTCTTGAACGGCCCGGAAATGATCTCCACGATATCGCTCTTCTGGATGTTCATCTCTTTCTTGACCTGCTCGAGCATGTGCTCTATCTCCTTGTATTGGATGTTGTGCGGGAGAATGCCCCTTGCATAAGGGACGTTGAATGCAGCCTGCTCTGCGTCGGTCCTGGAGCCTGCCTCCAGAAAAATGTAGCCACGCATGCCATGCGGCCTGATGACTGCATAGACAGCCAGCTTCTTTTTCTTTGCATTTGAGGTGATAAAATCCATCACCTGATCTTCCCTGTTGGCCGTAGTCCTCAGCGCAAAGATGACTTCATTTTCCCTGTTTCCTTCTTCTGCCATTGCCATTTTGCTCATGCAGTAAGCTACCCTTTATAAATCCTATACCTTAAAGAAAAATAATTTTATCAGCTGGATAACAAAGCCCAGCAATCCGATGATCAGCATTCCAAGGCCAGCAACCTTGAATGTGGTGAGAAATTCCTGCTTGTCAGGCCTCTTGGTAACCTTCAGGACACGGAGGCATTCGTGCAGAAACCTTTTGAACCTCTCCCATACAGAACCTTGCTCTTCCATGTCAGCGTATGAAGTCAATCCCTAATTCTGCTTCAATCTCCTTTTTTTTACGGTCGAACAACCTACCATCAGAGCCAAGGATCTGCGAGGATTTCACACCGGTCACAATCAGCATAGCCCTTATGGTCTTGTGCAGGTCCTTGTAGATAGACGCTCCCCAGATGACTTTTGCGTCCTCAGAAAGCCTGTCAGAAATTGTCTCAACAACTTTTTTTGCCTCCTCAAGAGTCATGTCTTCACCGCCCGCAACATTAATCAATGCGCCGTTGGCGCCAGTAATGTCCACGTTCAGCAGGGGATTGTTAATGGCTTTTTCGACAGCTTCGATCGCCCTGTTTTCTGAATCTGATTCGCCTACTCCTATCAAGGCTACTCCCCCGTTTCTCATGACTGCCCTGATGTCTGCAAAATCAAGATTTACCAGGCCAACGTTGGTCACCAGCTCTGCGATGCCTTTCACTGCATTGGTCAGAATCTCGTCAGCAACCTTAAATGCCGTATGCAACGGAAGGTCAGGTGCAATCTCAAGAAGCTTGTCATTGGGAATCACGATGAGGGTGTCGACGATCTGCTCAAGCTTTTCCAACCCATACAATGCATTGTCAAAGCGGTGCTTGCCTTCCATCGTAAAGGGGATGGTGACAACACCGACGGTCAGTGCTCCCTGCTTCTTTCCAATCTCAGCGACAATCGGGGCAGAGCCAGTCCCCGTGCCGCCCCCCAGGCCACAAGTGATGAACAGCATGTCACAGCCCTCAAGGGCTTTCTTGATTTCCTGCTCCTGTTCCCTGGCAGCTTCCTCGCCGACTTTTGGGTCGGAGCCAGCACCCAACCCTTTGGTGATATCTCTTCCGATGAGAATCTTTTTATCAGCAGTCGTATAAAGCAAGTCCTGGGCATCAGTGTTGATTGCGATAGCCTCCACCCCATTAATACCCACTTCAGAAATCCTGTTGACGGTGTTGTTGCCTGCACCTCCACAGCCAATCACCCTGATCGTCGCCCTTTGCCGATTAAGGAACTCTTCCAATTCTGCGTCAATATTGTTTAGAGAGTTGCCTGAAATTGCACGGCCTGGAGGCTGCTGTGCAGAAACCTGTTTCGCAGCAACATCTTTTGCATCCCTGATCAATGTTTCCATTGCCCCCTCACTCCATTATGGACTTTTCCTGTGACTGACAACCCGCAAGAAATCACCGGGCTCCAACTGAAGATAAACCACATCATCTATAAAAACCTTTCTTATCAATGCCGGCTGTATCTATTTTGGAGGGGTGTCTTTTCCCCCTTCATTCACTTTTCCATTTCTCGTCATCGTAAATGACCTGACACCCGGTAATAATTTCTTCAGGTCGGCTCCAATCAGCTCCTGCACTTTCTGCGGGATGTCTTCTTCGAGAGTAATTGCTGCAGCATCCTCTTCAATGACCACCTTGGGATTTTTGCAGTTAAGGCCAGCTTTCAGGACAGCCTTGATCTTTTCTCCATCATCACTCACTTTTTTATTGATAGCAACGTCGTAGACCAGGCTTTTTCCGGAAAGAGGGTGGTTAAAATCGACCAATGTCCTTCCCCCCGAGACTGTCTTGATGATGCCCATATGGCCGTCAACGCTGACAGCAAGGCCTGGCTGCGGCATAATCTTGTCCTTCAGAAATTTTGAAGTTGCGATGAGCTGAATCAGCTTAGGGTTTTTTTTCCCATAGGCCTCCTCAGCAGGAATTGTAATGGTGAAAGATTTTCCTATCTCTTTACCATCTAAGGCAATATCCAGCCCCTTGATGACGTGGCCTTCACCGATACAGATGGTGACTGGGGCTGCATCATCATCAATCTGGTTTTCACGGGCGATGGTGCCGTCCGTCGTGTCAAAGACCTGCTTGTCATCTTCAGTCCTTGCAGTATATGAGAGCTCGACAAAATCCCCTTTCTTCGCTTTTTCTTCCATGTTGAACAATCTTAAACTGGCTTGCCAGATACTGGAGAAACCTATAACCAAAGAGGCTCAGGTAATTTATAAATCTATCGGAAAGGAAATTTATTTCTGGTTAGAATCTAAAGCGAAGCCAAAAGATTGAGCAACATAATTTATTTTCTTAGTCTCTTTTGTATGCTTGAATATATTTCATTATACATGCCAGACCCCATTTGGCTTATTTTGCCCTTTCTTTTCTTATTTTGACTTCATCTTTCTTTTTTGCTTTCCCCCTTACCTTTTTCCCAGCCACTTTCTTTCTTGGCTATCGCTCTTCCTCTCTTGTTGGTGCCTGCCCGAGCTGGTGCTTCCCAATCCCCCAAAATTTGCCTTTTTAGATGGTTAAAGCGAAAGTTTTAAAAAGGGCCGCTAATTCCACAGGCGGGATGGGTATTAGTCTTTCTATGGCCAAAAGGAGATAATTTTTTGCTTTTTGGGATTACATGAGGAGACTATGCCATCTATGGCAATAGGCGGGACCATTTGTGCAATGCCAATTGTGCAAAAGCTGTCTATTATTGATAAGTAAAAGACAAGTCGAATACCTCAGGTATTTGTGTCTTTTGCTGTATGCATACTAAGTGCAATCAAAACTTCGTATGCAAACAATGCCCTGGTAGTGTAGCCTGGCACAGCGGGATTTAGGTTCTGCTGCAGCAACTATCATGAAGCCCTGTCACGGCTTCGACTCGGGTTCAAAACGGCTTTTTTTCCTTTGGAAAATGCTTAAAAATCCAGTTATGATTTTTGGCACGTTAAATCCCTCCGGGTTATTAACGAAGTCTGGGAAAGATTGTCGGGCTAAAGTCCAACTGACTGAACACCAGGATTTTTTTGCTTTGCAAAAAGCCTGGAAAAGTCGTCGTCTTTAATCCCCAAAGCCCAGCTGAAATATGAAAAAAAGCTGATGAAAGTCCCGACCAGGGCGCGGGCTCGTAGCTCAGCCTGGTAGAGCACCTGAGTCTTGAGCTGGTGAAGCTTTTAACCAGGGAGTCGCGCGTTCGAATCAATCCTGCATAACAATGACTAAACATGACTAAAAAAAAATTCGATGTCACCAAGCATAGCCTTGTGCCAAAGCACCTCAAGCTTTCAGACAAGGAAAAGAAAGAGATTCTTGACCTGTATCGCATCTCTCTGAAAGAGCTTCCCAAAATCAGGAAGAAGGACTCAGGCATCGCGCATCTTGAAGTTAAGGAAGGGGATGTCATCAAAATCATCAGGCCATCAGCTACTGCAGGAGAATCTATCTTTTTCCGCGTCGTCGTAAGCGCCTAAGGACCACCATGTTCAAGTACAGCAAAACACTCATCGAGAAATATTTTAAGGAACAGAGTTTTGTAAATTCCAATATCGCTTCATTCAATGACTTTATCGAAAAAGAGCTTAATGCGGTCATCGAAGAAAACAAAGAAATTGTCCCCACCATCATCCCCCAGAACATTGATGAATACAAGATCACTCTCGACAAGATATCTGTCACCAAGCCCGAAATCATCGAGGCAGACGGGAGCAGGAGGCCAATCTTCCCAATGGAAGCAAGGCTGAGGAAGCTAACTTATTCTGCACCTGTCACCATCGAAATCAGCGCGCACATCAATGATGTCCAGCGTGAGTCCTTCTCTACCCTCATCGGAAATCTCCCGATCATGCTGAAAAGCAACAACTGCCACCTGTCCAAACTCAGCAGGGAAGAGCTCATCCAGAAAGGGGAAGACCCTGACGATCCTGGAGGATATTTCATCATCAACGGCACTGAGAAAGTCCTTATCAGCATCGAAGATCTTGCTGCCAACAGGATGCTCATCGAACAAAACTCATCCTCTAACTTCGTCGGAAAACTCTTCTCTGAGCGCGGGTCATACAAGATTCCCCACACCATCGAAAAAATAAAAGATGGGATACTTTACCTGACCTTCACCAGGGTCAAGAGGATTCCTGCTATCATCGTCATCAAGGCATTAGGCATGCTCAAGGATGAAGAGATCATGTCCTCAATCTCAAAAGAGCGCCAATTCGACGAAGTGCTCGTCAACCTGATGGAATTTGTCGATGTCAAAAACCAGGCAGATGCGATGGACTATATCGCCAAAAAAATCGGGATCACCCAATCCAAAGATATCAGGATTGAGCGTGTCAAAGAGATCCTGGACAAGTATTTCCTGCCTCACCTCGGGCTCAGCAAAGAAGACAGGATGAGCAAGGCATACAATCTCTGCAAACTGATAAAAAAATATGCCCTTGCATCCAGTGGAGAGATCGATACTGATGACAAAGACCATTATATCAACAAGCGCCTCAAATTAAGCGGGGATCTCCTTGCAGACCTTTTCAGGGTCAACCTTAAAGTGCTTATCGGCGACCTGCTTTATAATTTCCAACGCATGGTGAAAAGAGGAAAGTTCCCAAGCCTCAAAAATCTTATCAGGGACAAGCTGCTCACCGAAAGGATATATTCTGCTATGGCAACCGGGACATGGGTGGGGGGCAGAAAGGGAATTTCCCAAAGAATCCAAAGGCTCAACTTCCTTGAAACCTTAAGCCATCTCCAGCGTGTCGTCTCTCCCTTATCTGCATCCCAGGAAAATTTTGAGGCAAGAGAACTCCATCCCACCCATCTTGGGAGGCTGTGCCCCATCGAGACCCCTGAGGGGACTAACATCGGGCTGAGAAAAAACCTTGCGCTGATGTGTGAAATTTCAAGAGATACCAATGAAGAATCTGTCGTCAAAACGCTGAAAGAACTGGGATTGAGGCTGGTCTAACATGAGTGAAGTCTTTTTGAATGGGAAGTTCGTAGGCAATGTCGATGAGCCCAGGCTCTTTGTCGAGCGTGCAAAGGAAGAACGAAGAAGGGGCGCTTTAGGCCATCATGTCAACCTTTCCTATTATGAGAAGACAGACACAGTCGAGATAGAATCGATGAGGGGAAGGGCGCTGAGGCCCCTGATAGTGGTCAAGAATGGCCAGCCTTTACTGACGGAGAGGCATGTCCGGCAGCTTGAGCGTGAGGAAATCTCCTGGTCAGACCTCATTGACCAGGGCATCATTGAATACATTGATGCGAATGAAGAAGAGCACTGCTTTGTCGCCTTTTATGACCATGAGCTCACCGCTGAGCATACCCATCTTGAGGTTGCCCCCCTTGCCATGCTGGGGCTTGCATCAGGGCTTGTGCCTTATGCAAACTATAACCAATCTACAAGATTGAATGCTGGCTCCAAAAACCAAAAGCAGTCACTTGGGCTTTATGTCTCCAACTATGCGCTGAGGATGGATATGGATGTCAATGTGCTCCATGAGCCCCAGCTTCCAGTGGTTCAGACTTCGCTTCATGCCATCTCTGATTACCAAAAGCATCCTGCAGGGCAGAATGTCGTCGTCGCCATCATGAGCTTTAAAGGCTATAACATGGAAGACGCTATCATACTTAACAAGGGCTCAATTGACCGGGGGTTGTCCAGAAGTTCCTACTTCAGGCCTTCTGTCGCAGAAGAGTTGAGGTATCCCGGTGGGCTTGTCGACGGGATATGCATCCCCGATAAAGATGTCAAAGGGTACAAAAGCGAGAGGGATTACCGCCTTCTCGAGGATGACGGCATCATCAGCCCAGAGGCATCCATCGGGGAAGGAGATGTCATCATCGGAAAGACTTCACCCCCAAGGTTCTTAAGCAATCTCGATGAATACAGCCTGGACAGCTCAACACGAAGAGAAAGCTCGGTCAGTGTCAAGCATGGTGAGCGCGGAATAATCGATTTTGTCCTTATCACTGAGAATGAGGAAGGGAACAAGCTTGTCCAGGTCAGAGTGAGAGATGAGCGCATACCCGAGATAGGGGACAAGTTTACCAGCAGGCACGGGCAGAAGGGAGTTGTCGGGTTAATCGTGCCAGAAGGAGATATGCCTTTCTCAGAATCAGGCATCGTCCCCGATATCCTGTTTTCACCACATGGGATCCCATCAAGAATGACCATCAGCCATCTTATCGAGATGGTAGCTGGCAAGGTCGGGGCTTTACATGGCCGTTTCATCGACGGGACTGCTTTTGACGTTGAACCCGAGGAAAAGCTTAGGAAAGAGCTTCTTGCAATGGGATTCAGGGAAAATGGCGTCGAAACGATGTACAATGGGGAGACCGGGGAGCAGTATCAAGCAAAAATCTTCATGGGAAATATGTACTATCTCAAGCTCAAACACATGGTTGCCAACAAGTTGCACAGCAGGGCCAGGGGGCCAATCCAGCTGCTTACCAGGCAGCCTACAGAAGGAAGGGCAAAGGAAGGAGGCTTAAGGCTGGGAGAGATGGAAAAGGATACCTTCATCGCACATGGAGCCTCATTACTGCTCAAGGAGAGGTTTGATTCAGACAAGACCATCCTTCCTGTATGTGAAGGGTGCGGGACTATCGCTATCCACGATGAATACAAAAATAAGTCGTATTGCCCTCTCTGCGGCGATAATGTTGAAATCTCTTTTGTTGAAATGTCCTATGCATTCAAGCTTATCCTGGATGAACTAAAAGCCTTATGTGTTTATCCTAAACTGTTCCTGAAAAGCAAATATTAGCGAGAAAAACAGACCATGGCAGAAAAAGAACAAACGGTTTCGGAAGTGGCGGCTGTTGGAAGTGAATCCAGCCAGGCCAATGGGGTTGGCGAGGCAACTATAGCCAGTGAAATAGCCAGTGAAGCCAAGAAAACTGAGCAGCTTGAGCAGCCTGAGAAGCGTGAGCCTAAAAGAATCGAACCACAGGAGCAGCTTGTCAGCAAGTCAGTCAGGAGCATAACCTTCTCTGTCTTTTCACCAAAGCTCATCAAACAGATGGCTTCTGCGAAGGTCGTCACTCCAGAACTCTATGATAAAGAAGGGTACCCCGTCGATGGCGGGCTGATGGATATCCGGCTGGGTGTCATCGACCCTGGATTGAAATGCAAGACCTGCGGCTCGAAACTGAAAGAGTGTTCAGGGCACTTTGGGTATATCGAACTTGCGAGGCCGATCATCCATATCAAATTTATTGACCTCATCCTGAATCTGCTCAAATGCTCCTGCAGGGATTGCGGGAGGGTACTCATCCCCAAGAATAAGATCGATAAGGCCAAAAAGGACCTTGAGAACATTGAGCGCGATCTTGGCATTGAAGAGAGGAGAAGGTCAGTCAAGGACATCATCACCAACCTTAAGACTATCAATAAATGCCCCTGGTGCACGGTAAAACAGCAAAAAATCACCCTCGAGAAGCCAACAACCGTATTAGAGAATGAAAAAAGGGTATCTCCTATAGAGATTAGGGCAAGGCTTGAAAAGATACCCGATGAAGATCTTGAGCTTTTCGGTGTCAGCCCAAAAAACATGAGGCCTGAGTGGGGCGTGTTGACCATCCTCCCGATACCTCCTGTCACCATGAGGCCTTCCATCACGCTGGAGTCGGGGGAGAGGTCAGAAGATGATCTGACCCATAAGCTGGGAGACATTGTCAGGATAAATCAACGGCTGTTTGAGAACATCAATGCCGGAGCTCCTGAAATCATCATCGAAGACCTTTGGGATCTGCTGCAATATCACATCACCACTTATTTTGATAATGATGTCGCTCAGCTGCCGCCTGCAAGGCACAGGAGCGGCCAACCACTTAAGACACTGACTGAGAGGATCAAAAGCAAAGAAGGGCGTATCAGGCATAACCTTGCCGGCAAGCGAACCAACTTCTCTGCAAGAACCGTCATCAGCCCAGACCCTATGCTGTCTATCAATGAGGTAGGGGTGCCCATGGAAATCGCCATGAAGCTCACTGTCCCTGAAAGAGTCAATACCTGGAATCTTGCATATCTCAAGCAATTCGTGAAAAATGGGCCTAAGAAATATCCGGGATCAAACTATGTCATCAGGCCGGACGGCAAGAAAAAAAAGCTTACCGATGAGACTATCGAGGCATCACTTGAGGAATTGCAGCCAGGATATATTGTTGAAAGGCAGCTTTTAGACGGAGATATCGCCATCTTCAACCGGCAGCCCTCGCTGCACAGGATGTCCATGATGTGCCACCGCATAAGGATACTGCCTTACAGGACATTACGCCTCAATCCCGTCGTTTGCCACCCTTACAATGCTGATTTCGACGGTGATGAGATGAACCTGCATATCCCTCAGACCGAAGAGGCCCGGACTGAAGCAGAAATCCTGATGGAAGTCCAGACGCAGCTCATCAGCCCCCGTTATGGCCTGAGCGTCATCGGCTGCATCCAGGATGCAATTTCAGGCCTATTCACCCTTACCCGGGATCTTGAGGTTGACAGGACATTTGCCATCGATCTTCTCGGGGCAACAGGCATGACTGAGTTCAACAAACTTCCCCGCAAGGAAAAAATAACCGGAAGAGAAATAGCTTCAGTGCTGCTTCCTGAAGATTTTAATTTTACCGGAAAATCAAAAGCATCCTTAAGCAAGAGCACCACGCAAAAGGAACGGCCAATCGGGACTGCGGTTGAGATAAGGAACGGCAAGCTCATTTCAGGTGTTCTTGACAGCAGCAATCTCGGAGAAGGATCCGGCCTGCTCCTGAGGACTCTCCATAAGAAATATGGCAAAGAATTCACCATTGACCTTTTAGGAAAATTGTTCAGGCTTGGGATTGAGGTGCTGCTCAGGGTTGGCTTTTCCGTCATCATCTCTGATACTGACCTGCCTGAGAATGCCCAGAAGAGCATCAAAGAGACACTTGAGAAGGCGGAACTGGACGTTCAAGAGCTTATCTCCCTTTTCCACAACAACAAGCTGGAGACCTTCCCGGGAAGAACACTCCGGGAAACTCTTGAGCTGAGGATACTGGAAGTGCTCAACAAAGCAAGGAACAGAACCGGGGAAATCGTTGCCGAGTTTGCAAGCCCCAATTCACCGACGATGGTTATGGCTGAATCAGGTGCACGAGGCAACCTGCTCAATCTCGCCCAAATGGCGGCCTGTGTCGGCCAGCAGGCGATGAGGGGCAAACGAATCGACAAGGGATATAAAGGAAGGACACTCTCTGCCTTCAAAAAGGATGATCTTTCACCCTCTGCAAGAGGATTCATCGCCAATGGATTCAAAGGCGGGCTGAATCCTGCTGAGTTTTTCTTTGGAGGAATGACCGGGAGAGATTCACTGATGGACACAGCCCTGAGGACACCAAAAAGCGGTTATCTCTATAGGAGGCTGGCGAATGCCATGCAGGATCTCAAGGTGGAATATGACCATACGGTCAGAGATGCTGCAAAACGCATCATCCAATTCACGTACGGTGAGGACGGGAAGGATGTCTCAAAGTCAGAGAATGGCATCCTCAATGTCAGAAGAATCATAGAGACTATGGCGGAGGGAAAGCAGTAAAATGGCCCAAGAAACCAAACTATTGCCCCCTAAGCTTGCCGGAGAAGTTCTAGAGCTGGTGAAGGGATTTTCCGAATCCAAGGCAAAAAAGGTCAAGGAGATAGTGCTCCAGGAATACTCTCATGCCCAGGTTGAGCCAGGCGAATGTGTCGGAATCATCTCAGCGGAAAGCATCGGGGAGCCCGGGACCCAAATGACCCTCAATACGTTCCATTTTGCGGGAGTTGCAGAGATGAATGTCACCATGGGACTTCCCCGGATCATCGAAATCCTTGATGGGAGGTCAGATATCTCAACACCGATGATGGAGATTTTCCTGAAAAATCCTTATTCCAAGGGAAAGGACATCAAGGAGATAGCACTATCCATCAAGGAAACAAAGCTCAATGAAATTTCAGACTCCTTCCATATCGATATCGCTGACAAGAGCATCGCTATCGCACTCAACCAAGAAAAGATGAGCGAGCTTAAAGTTACCCAAACGATGGCCATCAATGCCCTGAAAAATGGTGCAAAAGGATATACTTTGTCCCAGGTGAAAAATGGGCTGTTGCTCAAGAAAAAGGAAAAGGAAGAGAATATCAATGTCCTCTATGTTGATAAGGAAAAATTCAAGCAGCTGCACGTCAGCGGGGTAAAGGGGATATCGCAGGTGCTGCCCGTGAAACGTGGAGAAGAATATGTCATCATCACTTCCGGTACAAACCTCAAGGATGTCTTTGAGATGGATTTTGTCGATGAAACAAGGACCATGAGCAATGATGTCTTCGAGATTGCCGAAGTTCTTGGGATTGAAGCAGCCAGGCAGGCCATCATCAATGAAGTCTTCAAGGTCATCGAAAGCCAGGGGCTCAATGTCGATATCAGGCATATCATGCTCGTCGCAGACACCATGTGCAACCTTGGCCTTGTCAAAGGGATAACCCGATATGGGGTCGTCTCTGAAAAAGCATCCGTGCTGGCAAGAGCCAGCTTTGAGACACCTATAAGGCATATCATCAATGCAGCCCTTATCGGCGAAGAAGACAAGCTTGATTCGGTCGTTGAGAATGTGATGATCAACCAGCCAACACCGATAGGGACAGGGCTTCCAAGCCTTGTCGTGAAGGTGAAAGAATAATGGCGGACGAAATCATCGACCCGCGCATCCTTGAGCTCAGGAAGCTGCTGAAGGAAAACAATCTCGTCATCGGGACAAATAAAAGCATCAAAGGCCTGAAGCTCGGGAAAGTGAGCAGGGTCTTCCTGGCAAGCAATGTCAATCCAAGGACACAATCATCTGTCCTCCATTACGCTGATATCGGGAGGGTTGAAGTTAATCACCTTCCCGTCCTTAATGATGAACTCGGTGCCTATTGCAAGAAGCCTTTTGCGATTTCTGTCATAAGCGTCTGGAAATGAAAACACTCAAGTATGACCAGTCTGCTCTCACTATCATGAACCTGTTTGAGAGCATGACGGGGGCACTCCTAAAAGATTGCATCGTCGGCCCTGAACTCCTCACCTTTATAGTAGAGGAAAATGAGATCGGGAAAGCGATAGGCAGGCAGGGAATGAATGTCCGGAAGCTCGAGCATGCCCTCAACAAGAAAGTGAGGATGGTGGCATTCAATCCCGAAATTGCGCGTTTCGTGCAAAACCTCATCAGGCCGCTTGAAGCGGAGGATATCATCATGGAGAATGGAATCCTTACCATCTCGGGAGGAGATACCCAGACCAAGGGGCTGCTCATCGGGAGGGACAGGAGGAATATCAACAACTTAAAAGATATCGTCAGCAGGTATTTTGAGATTGAAGAAGTGAAGGTGGTGTGAGATGGTGATGATAAATAATCTTAAAAACAAACCTTTAAAAACCATCCAAAACCACCAAGAGGAATAATGGGGCGAAAAACACGAGGATTAATGGCTGGAAAGAGCCTTGTCTCCAAGAGAAAAAGGACAAGGTGGAACAATAAATGGTTCACCAGGAGGATGCTGAGGCTCAAAGAGAGGTCTGACCCCCTTGAAGGGAGCTCACAGGCAAAAGGAATCGTCCTGGAGAAAGTGCAGTTCGAGGCAAAGCAGCCGAATTCGGCAATGAGGAAATGCGTCAGGGTGCAGCTTATCAAGAATGGAAAACAGGTCACTGCTTTCTGCCCGAGGGATGGCGCTACCAAGCTTATCGATGAGCATGATGAAGTGATGATCGAGTGCATCGGCGGCGCTATGGGAAAATCAAAAGGGGATATTCCCGGGGTCAGGTGGCAAGTCGTCAAAGTGAATGATCAAAGCCTGCGGGCATTACAAAAAGGAATCATCGAAAAGGCAAGGAAGTAAAATGACTGAAGTTCTCGCATTCAACCGTTGGGATACTAAGGGAATCAAAGTTATGGATGCAGGGCTGGAGCGCTATGTCACCCTGGATGCAAGGATTGTTCCCAAGACTGGGGCACGGTATGCCGGCAACAAATTCCATAAGAGCAAAGTGTTCATCGTCGAGAGGCTCATCAATAAGGTCATGGTGCCCGGGCATAAGGGAAAAAAACATTTCAGGACAAGCTCCAAAATAACTGGAAAAGCCCATACTGCTTACTCTATCGTCGAGGAAGCATTCAAGATTGTCGAAAAAGAGACCAAGCGGAACCCTATTGAGGTCTTTGTCAGGGCGCTTGAAAATGCTGCACCCAGGGAAGAGATCGTCTCTGTGGAGTATGGCGGGGCAAGGTATCCAAAGGCAACAGAATGCGCGCCGCAAAGAAGGGTAGACATGGCTTTGAGGTATATGACTCAGGGAGCATACCACCGGTCATTCAATGCCAAGAAAGGGATGGTCAAGTGCCTTGCCGAGGAGATTATCAATGCGTTTAACTTAAGCCTTGCTTCAAATGCGATCGCAAAGAAATCCGAGCTGGAAAGGCAGGCGGATGCGAGCAGGTAAATACTTTCCTGCATTTTTATTTCTGGGTGAGGATATTCTCCTTTGTGAATTGGATATTGTGGCGGTTGAGCATTTCTTCAAATTCAAGTGATGCTGCGACGGGGATTTTGACGACTCCGGGTGCAAGATGCTCCCCTTTGAGCATGTCGATAATACCTGATTTGCCTCTTCCTTTGAGGATGTAGTTGAATTTAACTTTTTCCCTATGATTTTTGTTTTTGAGATTGTGGATAAAGAGCGTTGAAGCCTGGAAATCAAGCTTTGCTGCGATTGGTTTCTTATCGATGAGGC
>JACPBU010000005.1 GCA_016180165.1 Candidatus Woesearchaeota archaeon
GCGGGAACGAGCTTTCCAAGCTCGCGCAGTACCAGGTTGTGCCACGCTGGCAATTCTCATCGGGATGATGGGGCGTTTATAAATCTTGGTGCGGGGAGCCGAGGTTGGTGCGAAATGAAGGTTGTTGCCGAAACGAAGTGGAGCGCAACTAGGAAAATCATCAGATTTTCTGTTGTTGCCGAAACGAAGTGGAGCGCAACTAGGAAAATGTAGGGCATTTTCCGTTGCCATCAATTTTGCAAATCCCTTTGGAAATGATTTATAGGAAATAACCTTAATTTTCGTATGTTTTAAGATGATTGTAAGGTTATTTCCTAATACGAAAAAATTGCATTGTAATTTTTTGTATCCCTCTGGGATAAGCAAATCACTTTTCGCTGTAAACAAAGTTACGATCATTAAAGTGATTTGCTATAAGTCGACAAGGGGGTTGCCTCCGAGCGGTAGCGATGCGAGGCACAAAAAATGGGATTTTTTCGTGCCACAACCTGGGAACCGCCTTGCGCGGTGCCAGAAATCGTAAAGATTTCTAAGCATGCCGAAATTTGGTTTTGACATTAGGGATTTGTCTGATGGCAACCCGACCGAAGGGAGAGTTTCGCACCAACCTCGGGGCAGCCGAAAGTATTAAAAAGGGGCAGTGAGATAATATTAAAATTATGAATAATATTAAAAGATGGAATTGTAATACAATTAATAGTACCCATGAAAGGCACTAAATTCGTCGGAAATGTAAAATTGACCAGCCAGGGCCAGGTCACTGTGCCACAGGAAGCCAGAAAACAGCTGGGTATTGCCCAAAATGCAGAAGTCTTCTGGTATCTCTTTGATGATGCGCTGGTATTGGTGAAGGACCTGGTTGCGGTGGAAGACCTTCCTTTGATGAAAAAAAGCGGGAGGGGCAGGGAGTGATGGTGTTGGCCAAAATATCCGGATTATATGTCCTCCTTGCTATATTACCCTTTATCGCTATTTATCTTATCCGCCCAAAAAGTTTCATGAAAGATATCCCTTCGTTGATGTTCATCTTAAAAGAGCGGCGAGAGACCAAACAATCATCTTTCTTGCAGAAGTTCTTTTCAAATCCCTTATTCTACCTGCAGCTGTTGGTCTTGCTGTTGTTGGGGTTTGGGGCGGCAGAGCCGTCATTTGAGATATCGAGGGAGTATGTTGTGAAAAATAGTGTTATCCTGCTCGATGCCTCTGGCAGTATGCAGGCATCAGATGGATCGGCAACCCGATGGGAGGTGGCAGTCAGGGAAGCAAAAAATAATCTGGGGTTAAAAAACACCATTATTTTGGCGGAAAATTATCCCTTGATTCTGCTCGAAGGAGGCACAAAGCGGGAAGCGCTGGATGTGCTGGCAAAGGCAAGGCCAAAGGCTACATCTTCTAATATCGGAGACGCTTTATTGCTTGCAGGCGACCTTCTCGGGGATAAAAAAGGGGCAATTACTGTTCTAAGCGACTTTCTGCCTACAGAAGGGAGCGATATTACCCTTGCAAAAAGGACTATCGAAACAAGAGGGCATGCTGTCTCGTTTGTTCCACTGAAATTGGGCAGGGAAAATGTTGGCATTATCTCTCTGGATGTTGGCAAATCAGAGACTGTCCTGGGCATAAAAAATTTTAACGGCCTGTCTCAATCAATAAGTGTTGTTTTGGAAAAGGAAGGTAGGAAAATTGGGGAGCGGGAGCTCTCCTTGCATCCTGGCTCGATGGAAAAAGCATCCTTTCCGACACCTGCAGGTACAAGCACCATCACCTTAAAGGGCAAGGATGATCTGCCTCTTGATGATGTGGCGTTTGTGAGCTCTCCATTGAAAAAAGAGGTGAGGGTGCTCCTGATAACGAATGTGCCGGAGGGGAACAAGATAAAGGCAGCGCTCAAGGCGATGGGGGATGTTATTTTGGAAATTCGCGAGCCCCCCTCAATCAATGCCTACAACATCAATCACGACTTGGTGATCATCAGTGATATAACTCCCAAGCTTTTTGTCCCGACGGACTTCCGTGATCTGTTCAAATACGTCGAAAAGGGGGGTGCTTTGGTGATGGCTGCCCAGGAAGATTTTCTGGCAGTTGTTGAGACCCTGAAAAAGGAAGGGTTGGAAAGCCTGCTGCCCATAACCCCAAAAGGGCTGCAGGAGCAGCAGACCGACATTTGTGTTGTCATTGTCGGGGCAATTTTTGGCAAAGACCCCTATGCGGATGAGCCTTGCTTTTCTTCCATGAACAAATTTATCAGGGCTGAGGCAAAGAATGATACGTTGATCATTGCAAATGCTGCAAGGGACCGATCTCCGTTGATGGTATCGCAGAAGGTTGGTGATGGGGAAATATTCTATTATGGGATTTTGGATAAATATTCTGGATTTTTTGCAGATTCTTTCTACCCCGTCTTTTGGAAAAATGTCTTGTATGCGATGCTCAGCATCGATGATATCAGCTCTTTTAACTTCAAATCAGGGCAGATTCTCGCACCCAAAAACAAGGCAGTAAATACCCCTTCCGGCAGCCTGGAGACAAAAAAATTATTGCTTGATGAATCAGGTTTTTATTCGGTGGATGGCAAGGTGATTGCGGTGAATATGATCAATGAAAAAGAATCACAGATCTCCGGGGAGGGCAGGGAAGAAGAGAGCAGGGTGATAGCTGAAGCGGGAGAGGCAACGAAAGGTAGGGAAATATTCAATCTTTCCCTTCCATTGTTGATCATCGCATTGATGCTGTTGGCTGCCGAAGTGGCGATTATGAAATTCAGGGGGGATATGTGATGGCAGTCTTAGGAAGGCTTTGCGTCAGCCAATATTGCCTGGCTTACCCTGATGCGATGCTTTGGGTGCTTCCCGTCGTAATAGGTATTGGGGTGGTGGTCTGGCTGAGATTTATAAGATTAAGGACGAAGGAAGAGCTTGAATCCTTTCGGAAGGGAAGACGGCTTGATCGGCTTATCTTCAGTGGATTAAGAATATTAGCGATGGTGGCATTGCTTATTGCTGTCGCCACCCCTTATATTACAAAGGAAACGACCGTCCAGGGAACGCCCTCAGTGACAATAGTTGCAGATAATTCCAGCTCGTTTGAAATGTTTGATAAATCAGTCATTCAGAAGATTGAGTCGCAGTTGAAGGGATTTTTCCCGGTCAATGTGAAGTATATCGCTTTTGGCGGGCGTTCCCCGATTGCCGACGGGATAATGCAGAACATGAGGGGCAATGACCAGCTGTTGGTGGTCTCGGACGGCCAAAATACCCATGGCAGGGAGATGGGTGAGGCATTGGTGATGAGCTCCCTGCTGAATACAACTATCCATGGGCTGAAGCTTTCCCCCATTAAGAAAGATGCCGGAGTGGTCATCGAGGGGCCCCATCAGGTCATTGCTAAAAGTGAGACGTCATTCCAGGCCAAAGTGTCAAATATAGGGAATCTTCCCTACAACCTGGAAATATTTATCGACGGCGATCAAGGATTTCCGGATGCCCAGGGAAATTTCCACTGGAGATTTTCTTCAGGCTTCCATAAGATAATGGCCCGGATTAAAGTGACTGGCGACGATTACTTTCCCCAGAACAATGTCTTTTATAAGACGGTCAAGGCAGTCCCTCGGCCGAAGATAGGGTTTATCTCTGCAAAAGTATCGCCCCTGGGGGAGGCGCTTTCTGATGTTTATGATGTTGCCATGCTCCAGACGATCCCAGACAGCCTCGAGGCATATCATGCTGTTGTGTTGAATAATATTAATGCCAACGCAATAACCAATGCCCAATTGGACAGGTTGTCAGCCTATCTCAGCGACAGGGGTAAGGGGTTACTGGTTATCGGCGGGGATAATGCATTTGATAAGGGGAATTATAAGAGCAGCTATATGGAGAGCATATTGCCTGCCCAGGTTGGCGTCGGAAAAAGGCGGCCGGGGAGTGAGATCAATGTAGTTATTGTTATTGACATTTCAGAAAGCACTGGGCTTGGGGTCTCGGGGCAAAGCGCAAATACCAAGATTGACGTTGAGAAATCCCTCGCCGTCAATATTCTCAACCAGCTTTCTGAGGAATATCGTGCCGGTGTTGTTGCTTTCAACCATAAAGCCTATGTGCTTGCGCAGATGGAGCCGATGGGTAATCAGCTGAATCTCTCCAGGAGGATAGCCTCACTGAAGGATACTGGAGGAACCTTGGTATCTTCTGGGCTGCAGAAGGCGAATGCTTTGTTGCAGAAATCTTCTGGAAGCAAGAACATTATTGTTATCTCAGATGGTATCACTCAGCAGCCTGGTGATGCATTGCAGCGTGCAAAGGAGATGGCAGCCCAGGGGATTAGAGTTTATACTGTCGGCGTCGGTGAAAACACAGATGAGGCATTCATGAAGCTGCTTGCAGCCAATGGGGGCGGGCTTTACTTCAAGCCTGATGAATCTTCAAGGCTTAAGCTTGTCCTTGGGGAGACGCCGGCAGAGCAGGAGGATAGCATGCAGGTGTTTATTGCAGACAACAGCCATTGGATCACCAAGGCAAACCTCAATGTAAAGGCGAAGCTCACTGGCCATAATTTTATCGTCCCAAAATCTCAGGGTAGGAAGCTGGTCACAACTGCAGGCGACAGGCCTATCATCGTTGTCGGCAGGTATGGCCTCGGCAGGATTGGTGTCATAGCCACTGATGATGGCTCCAAATGGGCAGGGCAGTTCCTCCAGAAAGAGAATTCGAAGCTCATCACCAGGACATTAAATTGGGTTATTGGAGATTTTACCAAGGAAGCTCAGCTTGACATGAGGGCTGAAGACACTGCTGTTGGTGAATCAACAGTAATCACTATGGTGAGCAGCAGCATGCCCGAGATAAAGGGTTTGGATTTCGTGAAAACTGATGTTGGGCTTTACAGCGCGGTTTTCAGGCCAGAAGAAGAAGGTTTTTTTTCGGTCGGGGACGCTCTTACCGGCGTCAGCTACCCTCTGGAATACCGTAAATTGGGGCAGAGCCCTGATTTGGAGGAGTTGGTAACAGTCTCCGGTGGATACCTTTTTAATCCCGATGACATAGAGGGTATGAAAGAAAAGATGGTCAGCCTGTCAAGAAGGGTGACGCAGGAAACTTTCAATTTCCGGGTGCCCTTGATTGTTTTAAGTGTGCTCTTATTTTTGATAGATATCTTTTTCCGCAAATGGCGGGAGAACAGGGTGAGGTGAACAGCATGGGAATCATGAAGATGGATGTGAATGTCGTATTTTTTGTTTTGATTATTGCGACAGTGTTGAGCTTTGCCGGATTTACCGCTTACTATCAATCCTCATTTAAAAATATCAGTAATGAATATACTGCGCAATTGTCAGAATTAAGCCAGGTCACCAAGGATTTGACGGAGAAGAAAGCCATGCTGACTCAGACTTCGCAGGACATCAATCTTACCCGCAGGAAAGTCGAGGAGAAAGAGGGGATTTTGGAAGAGTTCAGGTCTAAGAATGAGAAGCTCGAAGAGGAGCGCTCCCTCCTGAAGGATGAGCTTATCCAGGCGAAAAATACACTCGCAAAGACAAGCTCAGATTTGGGTGTTGCCCAGGCCCAGGTTGCTGCCCAGCAGATAAAGATTGTTAATTTGGAGAGCGATGTGGAGTCATACAGGAGCAAGAGGGATGCCTGCAGGGCGGAAGCCCAAAGGCTGGGAGGTAACTGTTGATGCCACCCATAATTTTTTGATAGAAACGGCTGATTGATGGGTGATTGTGCCTGAATGATTGGTAATTGTGGCTGAATGAGAGGCGACAATAGCTGAATGAGAGGTGATTATAGTTTAATGATAATTAGTGATTAATAATTAATCCAAGAATCAATAATTAATAATTAATAATTAATTAGTGATTAATAATCAATGATTAACCGACTTGGAACTGATGATTAAGTGATAATCGATAAGGAAACTGTATTTGATAGGGTATGAGGAAGTGAAAGGGTATGGGGGAATGCAGTAACGATGAACTTTAGGAAAGTCTTAAAGGAAGTCAACCTCATTTTGGATGAGGTTTTGCTGTTTGATGTAATTCTGAACAGCGTCATTATCTTCCTGGCAGTCTATCTTGCTTTGGTGCTTCTGAACTTTAACCCATGGTATGCACTGTTCCCTACCCTTGGATATTTTGTCTATCTGTTATACATTGATGTCAGGCAGAATAAGTTTGTGATGGTGGAAAAAGCTTACACCCCATTGTATGAGCGATTAAGGACCGCTGCAGACAACGTCGATAAGGAGAATGAATTTGTGCAGGCGCTTCAGGAAGAGGTGGTTGAGGCTCTAAAAAAGGTCCAGGTCTCATCATTTGTCAGGATTCCAAGGATAACGGGTAAGATGCTTGCATCCGTGTTCCTGTGCTTTGCTATACTCCTTGCTGCTATATATAATGTTAACCTTGGCAGCATTGACTTTAGTTTTGCAGATAAGCTGAAAGGGTTCATGTATGGGCAGGGTGAGGAAGGTGATGGAGAAGGGACTTTTGAAAATGTTGCTGGGCTCGGTGGGAGCGAGGACATCTTTGGTGAAGAGTCCCTTTCCGTTATTGGTGCTCAGGAATTGGATATTAGGCTGCAGCAGGCCAGTATAGAAGTTTCCTCATCAGAGCTTGAAGATCCCCCTCAGAGTGATTTTGAAGAGGCATTCCCTGACGAGATCAGCGCAACATCGACCGGAAGCTTTGAAGAAAAAATTAACGTCGAAGACCAGAAACTGATAAAAGAATATTTTAAAGAGTTGGCTAGGGCTTGATAGGGATATTGATAGGGATATTGATGGAGAGATCGCAAACAGGAATAACAAAACCTTTATATAAAATGGTAATAATAAAACAGGAGAGAGGTGGGTAAGATGGGAAGGAATTACAAGCCGGTGTTTGATGCGCTCTTTAAGGAGGTAAGCAGGGTAATCATCGGGCAGGATGAGCTCCTCGAACAGGTGATGATTGCTTTAATCTGCGACAGCAATGCATTGCTCGAAGGATATCCTGGACTAGCCAAAACCCTTGCAGTGAAGACGCTTTCAGAAGTGATTGATCTGAAATTCTCTAGGATACAGAACACGCCTGACTTGATGCCCTCAGACATTACGGGAACCTACATTCTGGAAGAAAGCGGTGGAAAAAGAAATTTTAGGTTCCAGCCGGGGCCAGTCTTTGCTAATATTGTTTTGGCAGACGAGATCAACAGGGCAACGCCAAAATCCCAGTCTGCCCTGCTGGAAGCCATGCAGGAAAAGCAGGTTACTATCGGTGATAAGACTTTTAAGCTTGACCTCCCCTTTTTTGTTCTTGCAACCCAAAACCCCATTGAGCAGGAAGGGACATATCAATTGCCCGAAGCCCAGTCAGATAGGTTCTTACTTAAGATAAAAGTTGCCTATCCGAGTCCAGACGAAGAGATGAAGATAATCGACAGGTTCACTGTTGAAGCCCATGATGCCAAACTTAAGAAGATCCTTAACCGCCAGCAGATTCTTCACCTCCAGAACTCCACGAGGCTTATCCCCATTGCGAACGACATCAAAAAAAGGGTTATCCGGCTGATTAATCTGACAAGGTCAAAAAAAGAGCTTATCCAGTATGGGGCGTCGCCAAGAGCTTCGATTGGCCTCGTTTTAGCAGCCAAAGCCAGGGCATTGGTGAAAGGAAGAAGTTTTGTAAGCAATGAAGACATTGAAACTATGGCTTACCCGGTATTGAGGCACAGGATTATCCTCAATTTTGAAGCCGAGAGGAAAGGCCTGACCACTGACGATGCAGTTAAAGAATTGTTGGCGAAGAGTAAATAGGGCGTATTTGTTTAGCATCCTAAGGTCGAAACGCCTTTGCTTTCCCGCCGCTGTCCGTTGCGGGGGCCGCCCCCTACGGGGACGCAGGACAACTAAGTCCACTGTCGAGCGTTTCGAAGATGCTAAACAAATACAACAAGGCCATTCTAAGGATGGCTAACAGCCCGCAGTCGTTTTTTTTGCATTGCCCCTGCAAATTGGTTGACTGCAACTATCTGAAATTGTAGTTGACATGATTTTGATTGAGAATTTAAGCCTCACCGGAGCCTTATGATTGACACCTCATTCCTAAGCCAGCTTGACAGGTTTGCCCTTGTCATAAAAAAGAGGGTTACCTCAAGCTTTATTGGGCAGAGAAAAAGCACAGCCGCAGGAAGAGGCATGATGTATAAAGATTACAGGATTTATGCTCCCGGTGATGATATCAAATCCATTGACTGGAAAGTATATGCAAGGACGGACAATCTATATGTTAAGACATTTGAGGAGGAGAAAAACCTCCTTTTGCACGTCATTGTCGATGGTTCATCTTCTATGAATTTTGGAAAGCCATCAAAGTTTGATTTTGCTTCTATGCTTGGAGTTGGCTTTGCCTATCTTGCTATGAAGGATAACGAGAAATTTCAGTTCAGCACATTTGCTGATTCTCTGGAGATGTTCCAGCCAAAGCGGGGTATGGGGCAGCTTATGGCGATGATAGGCTACCTTAACGAGCTGAAAAACAAAGGTTTTTCCAGGCTTAAAGATGCTGTTCTCCAGTATAAGAAGACACTTGGCAGCAAAGGCATGTTCATCCTGATATCTGACTTTTTGATCCCCTTTGAAGAGATTAAGGAATCTTTGCTGATGCTTGGCAGCCATGAGATAAAAGTAATTCAGGTTTTAGACCCTTTGGAAAAAGACCTTAACCTTCAGGGAGACTTCATGCTCAAGGATAGTGAATCCGGAGAGAAAATGAGGGTATTCCTCAGCCAAAGGTTGAGATACCGTTACCAGGGGTTGTTGGATGAGCATACGGCGAAGATAGAGCAGGTTTGCAATGAGCTGGGGATTAAATTTTATTTCTTTACAACTGACATTCCTATTTTTGATGCTTTTTATAAGCTGTTAGAATAGTTATTACAACAAGCTTCTTGAATAAGCATTTTCTAGAATGATTGTACCCTTATGAATGGTTGGGAGCTACCCTCAATCCAATCAGGCTCCATAGAAAACCTATATTCTGTAAAATATATGTTCCAGTTGCATACAATAGCGTAAACTTTAAATACCAATATCCGAATAGAACGCTAAAGAGTCTTAGTCACAGCTAAGCACATCAATGAGATATGTAAGGATAGCCTAAAAGTAAACACAAGGAGGTGTTTAGAAGATGAAATTTGGGAAAGCAATTAAAAAGATTGTTGCTCTGGGTACCACAGCAACAATGTTAGGAGCTACACTTGGTGCAAGCGCATTTGCCGCTGACCTGAAGGATTTTCCTGCCCCTTTTATCAAGGATGGCAAGTTTTCGGGTTTATTGGTTGTTGGTGATAAAGCAGCTGCTGAAGATGTCGTTGGCGTAAGCGATGTCGCAATTAGCCTGCAATTTGCAGCAACAAAGAAAGTTGGGACTGGAACCTCTTCAGTCACCACGGAAGGTGACATATGGAGAGTTGGAACATCATCCAATCAGGTGGTTCAGGTTATGTCAAGTTCCTGGAAAACGATGACGATGTAGCATCTGACTTTTTTTACATCAAAAGTTCGGATCAGATTGCAAGGTACAGCTTAGAGTTCAAGACATCCTTGAAGAGCGACCTGGAAGACAGCACTGGATCCAACTCAGCTACTGGGTTATTCTTAGGAGACTATGAAGATGAAAAAATAACCATCCTTGGCAAGGATTACACAATTGTCAAGGCCAGAAGGTCAAGTGCTACTACTGGCTCAGGTGCAAACATTGAGCTTACCCTTATGGGTGGCGCAGTA